>JBAUWG010000177.1:0-4590 GCA_049583675.1 Desulfobacterales bacterium
CATAAAATAATGCTGATAAGGCAAGAATCAAGAGGACTGCCGGCAGGCCCGGTTACAGATGGCAATAAAATCGTGCTACAATCCGCGACGCATAGTATTACTCCGGCAAAACGCAGGTAGGGTCTTCCATCTTGGCCTTGCGGATCTCCACATAGCGGGCTGCAGACAGCGCCGCCATGCATCCGTCGGCCGCCGCCAGCACGATCTGGCGGGCATACCGGTCACGCAAATCACCCACCACATAGATGCCGTCGATGTTGGTGGCGCACTGATCGTTGGTGACCACGAGACCGTCCGGCGACATGCGGATACCGGCCGGCACCAATTGATTGTTGGGTTCAAAGCCGATGAATATAAAGACGCCGTCGATGGGAAGGTCTCGCTGATCACCGGTTTGGGTATCCTGCAGCGTGACGGCGTTCACCCCGTCTGTGTTTGCATTGATTTCAGTAACGACGGTATTCCACAGAACCTCCATCTTACATTCCGCCTCGATTCGCTTTTGCAGGATCATGCTGGCGCGCAGCGCATCCCGGCGATGGACCAGGTAGACCTTGGCAGCCAATTTGGCCAGATAGAGCCCTTCTTCGCAAGCAGTATCGCCACCCCCCACGACCACAACATATTTACCTCTGAAAAAAAAACCGTCACACACGGCGCAATAGGAGACCCCCTTTCCGTAGTATTCCTCTTCTCCGGGTACGGACAACTTGCGGGGATGACCGCCCGGGGCCAGTATCACGGCGTGAGTTTGGATCTCCCGCCCACCAATGGTGCGCACCGTATGGAATTCGAGACCCGGCTCGACCACCGTAACTTCGTCATTGAGTTCCTCGATGCCGTAAACTCTGGCGTGCTGAGCAAGCTTCGTCGAGAGTTCGCCGCCGCTGATATTCTCGAAGCCGGGATAGTTTTCCACCGAGTTGGATTTGTTGATCTGACCGCCGGGGATTTCTTTTTCGATGAGGACGGTCTTTAATGCCGCCCGCATGCCGTAGATGCCAGCCGACAGGCCGCCGGGTCCGCCGCCGACAATGGCCAGATCATAAAGTTCTTGTGGCATGGAGTATCTCCTTATTTTCGCCCAATCTGAAGGTTTTAAGCCGTAATATGATAAGGCAGGTATCGGTTTCCTGCACGAACGGTATCAAATCTGTATCTGTATTTCATAATGATATCAGATAAATATAATCGAAAACTACTATCATCGAGGTAAGAAAATACCCCAGTTAATTCAAAAAATTATACCCACAATTCGCCCTGAATGGTCAAGAAGTTTCTGGATGCCGGCATCATTTAGCCGAAGCAGGATGGGAAACGACGAATTCAGGCGTAAACACCCGTGTCGGCATATCTTTCCATCCCTTTTGGCAAAACGAGGCGCGGATCTTGTATCGACCGGAAGCGATATCACTCGGCAGTGGCCAAGCGATTCCCATCATCTGGCCGATATCGGAGAACTGCGGGCATCCACTGCCCTCAGCATTGGCAAAGGCCGGTTTAAACCGCGTAATCTCTTTTAGTTGGCCGTTCTTTTCAACATTCTCGAGGACAAATTCGGGGCTGACGCCGACGGGAAACGACGTCATCCGGATGAATCTGAGCCCGATCCTATCTCCCGGAAGATACACATCATAATCTGTCACGATTCCGATCAGTTTGTTGTGTATCGAAATATCCGTTCCCACACCGGATGTTTTCTCATCCCAGGATCGCGCGGGACCGACATCAACGTGCACGAGATTTCCGTGGTAGTAACCGGTTCCACCGAACCCGAGTTTTTTGATGATATTCCAGACATGCCTTGATGAAGTGCCTTGAATCTTTATGTCCGCCGCCATTCCATATTGATGGAGACTTGCCTTTGCAGCAAGTCTCCCCTTGTTGCGAAGATCGGTATTGTACTGGGGACTTCTGTATCCGGAAACGATGGTAATCTGCGTCCCTGGGTGAAAGGTGTCTTGCAAATAGTCGAGAAACTCGATCAAACGCAGGGATACGGCAGAAGCCGCGTTGCCATTGTCCGCCCCGAACAGGCGATGAATTTTGTTGAGGGCCTTTTCATTATAGATCCCCTTGCCCTTCCGAAATTGTCCGTTGAACGACATCCCGTTTTTGGGGCAGACAAGGTTGAGCCTTCCATCGCCTTCGTAAAAAAAGCGGCGGACATCTGCAATTTTTTTGGATAATGCGACACCGGGTACAACAATACCAATGATCAACAGGAGGACAATTACACAAATTTGCATTCGTTTCATATGCTTACTTTTGTCCCGGATTAATCCGATCCCCTTCGCGCGCTTTAACTCTGACTACCAGTTCTTCGGGAAGCGAAGCTGATTTTTTCGCCGTTTGATCAGTATTTACCCACACGACCTCGCCCTTGACCAGGGGAGTTTCCTCGTTTTTCGGAAATATTTCAATTAAAAACGTCAAGCTGGACCTGCCGATTTTCCCCGTCCGAATGTGAATTTCAATTTCGTCGTCAAAATGACTGGGGGCAAAAAATTCTATCACGGCTTTGACCACATGAAAATCCGTGCCGGTGCGTTTGACATGTGCGACATAGTCAAAAGGAAGACCGCGAAGATATTCGGTAATCGCCGTATCAAAGTATGTCAGGTAATGGCCGTAAAACACGATGCCCTGTGCATCGGTCTCAGCATACCGAACACGAAGGGGGAAAAAAAATGTGTAATCGGATTTGGCCATGATTCAATGCCCCGCTTGACAATGATGGTTTTTGAGACCCCGGTTTAATGGTCAAGGTTCGCGGCTCCAAGTTGAAAAGCTTTAATTTCTATAAGTTAAGATGGTAAGAATGGAATAAAGTTGAAGCGGTTGGAGAAACTCCCCCCCCGGCATCACCATAACAGAACCGGCGCTTTTCGCGACCACTTTGGCGGAGTAGGCCGGCTACGACGGCTGAATCTCACCTTCTGACCTTTTTACCTAATGTGCTACCAAGGTTAATCATTTATGGCAACTATTTATTGTCACAACGCCTCTGGGGGTTTCATTTTTCAGATGATGTATTAATATATTGAGGGTATCGGTTTTAAAAAGTTCCCATTATTTCAATTCCGGTATTCGGGAAAGGGAATACTTCCGTGACTACTGTAAATATGGAAAAATCTGCCACATATAAAGCGGACAAGTCCGCCACAAAAACGGCGGACAAGCTTCAGGAGCGACGGCATAAGCTTTTGGCGCTGGTGCATATTGCAAAACAAGAGATACCCCTTTCAGATGACGAATATCGGGATGTGATTGCCTATTGGGGTGTCGCTTCTTCGGCGGACATGTCTATCCTGGAGCTTGAGGAACTGGTGGCATATTTCGAGTCTTTAGGATTTAAAAAGAAAATGATGGATCCCAGGGATCCGGGACCCGGTGCCGGCCAGATAAAAGCGCTCCAGGAACGGGTCAGGGAAGAAGCCTTGAAACTGAACAACGGAGAGCAAAGGCTTAAGGGACTGGTTAAAAAAATTGCAAAGCAAGACGATCTCGGATCTTGTCGAAACGTGAAAAAATTAAAACAGCTTCTTAAGGTGATTCGGTTGTTACAAAACAGAGAAAGGCGTTGATAGTGCATATCAGTATTTGAAAGGACATAATATTATGGAAAAAAAAAAGCGCATCGCTTTGGTCGCCCACGATAATCGGAAAAAAGATATCATCGAATGGGCTGAATGGAACTATGAGATACTCATACATCATAAATTGATATCTACAGGAACCACTGGCAAGTTTGTTGAAGAAGCCATTAAGAAAAGACTCAATAGTGAAGATGCCAAACATTTTGAAATAATGAAACTGAAATCAGGCCCCTTGGGAGGAGATCAACAGTTGGGCGCGATGATAACCGAGGGAAATATCGATCTATTGATATTTTTATGGGACCCCATGGAACCGCTGCCTCACGATGTTGATGTAAAAGCGCTTTTGAGGATATCTGTTTTATACAACATCCCCACGGCGTGCAACCGCTCTACCGCAGATTTTATGATTTCATCGTCTCTTTTAAATCATGAGTATAAACCCGAACTTAAAGATTATTCCAGATATATATCGCGGATCATACGATATGAATCATAAAGGAAGCGGAATATTTTTGTCCAAAAATTCAATGAGCAATGGATTCGGCTTTCTGGCCATTTTTTCCCTATTTAGCGCCTGAACGAAAACTAGGTTTTTTCGTTAAGAGCTCCCAATGCCTCTTCGGCGGCTTCTTTCACCTCAACGGCATAGGGACCGTTTAAAACCGTTTCAAGTTTTAAAATTAGTCTTGTATCTCCGGAAATTCCGAAAAGATAAAGGATGTCCCCTTTAACCGTATCTTCTGCCCCGGAAAAGGCATTCCATAAAAATGGTACAGCATGCCGGATCAGGGATTGATTTTTTTCGGCAATGGTTTCAAATGTGACCATGGCCGCCAAGCGAACCGGCCATTTTTGATGAACCAAGAGTTCCAAAAATGCCGGAAAAATGTTTCCGTTGTCGAGCATCATTTCAGCGGCCTTTACCGCACCCCCGTCCTTAATCATGGCTTCCAACGATGATACACTGACTGTCGACGGATCTCGACTC
>JBAUWG010000178.1:0-2120 GCA_049583675.1 Desulfobacterales bacterium
GGTATGTCGCCACCTATCCGCCCATATTGATTGTCTGTTATCAAAACTGGATGGCAACGCTCACCTTATTGCCGTTTCTATTTTTCAAAAAACTTCCCGTTCAGCCGATGGATTTCCTTCTTTTGGCGGTCCTGGGGATTTTTTGTACGGCTGTTGCCCATGTCCTCTTTATCAAAAGTCTGGTTCACCTCAAGACACAACTGGCAAGCATTATCGCATGTCTCGAACCGGTTTACGGCATCCTTTTTGCGTTTGCATTACTCGATGAAATTCCGGCATTGCGAACCATCCTCGGAGGCGGTATCATACTCGTAACCATCGCCGTAGCGAGCATGAATCGGCACTCAAATGATTACATAACCGCAAATGAACATATTTTAAAATAGAACACGGATGACACAGATTGAACGGATTTCCACGGATATTCAAATTGGTTCGCGTCGCTCACAATCGGGTCGACGCGCAACGTAGGCGCTTGCGCCTCGTGAGCCGCCTAAAATTTCTCTCTGATCCGCGAAGATCCGCAAAATCCGTGTCATCTGTGTCCTATATAATTAAAAAATGAGAAATGACCAATCTACATTCTACATTCTTCGATTAAACCTCCGGGTCGACATGAATGGTGATGCGATTGAAGTTTCCCACATCGTCGACCAAACACCCTTCCACCTCTTTTGCAATTTTATGCCCCTCTGAAACGGTCAGTCGGCCATCGACTACGATATGGATTTCCATTTGATAATGGCCGCCGGACGTTCGAACCCTTAGGTCATGCGTGTCCTCGACGCCGTTTACAGACAATGCACACTCTTTTATTTTAGCGATAACCTCAGGTTGAGGCGCTGTATCGGTGAACTCGCGCAAAGCATCTTTTAAAATCTCCAGACCGACTTTGACAACGAAAAAAGATACCAAAAGAGCGGCATAAGCATCGAGAATATGCCATGAAGGCTCTATCAGCGTCCCGCCAACCCCGATAAAAACCGCCACCGAAGAAAAGGCGTCAGACCGATGATGCCATGCATTGGCCATTATCAACTGGCTTTTGATGCGCCGGCCGGTACGAATGGTGTAATGATACAAGGCTTCTTTCAACACAATCGATATGCCGGCGCCGGCCAATGCCAGAAATGTCGGATGGTATTCGTTGTGACGATAAATGGTTAAGGAAGCATCGATGCCGATATATAGCGCCGTTCCAAGCAGGGCCATCCCCACAATGGTGGATGCCAATGTTTCCAGGCGGGCATGCCCAAAATGGTGCGTTTTATCAGGGGGTTTCTGGCTAACCTTAATGCCGATCAGAACCACGGCATCGGTAAAAAGATCTGAAATGGAATGAACCGCATCGGCAATCAGAGCCTGACTGTGGCCGACGATTCCGGCAGCGAACTTGAGAAGAATCAATAAGGTGTTGACCACGACGCCGACCAGTGTCACCTTTTTGCCGGCGTCCGGTGATATGGAATTCGATTCAGACATCTTTTTTGATATGGTGGCACATTTGAGAAAAAAACGCTCATTAGCAGTTATTGGTTAATTGTTATTCGTTATTCGAAAAAAAACACCCTATTTTCTTATACTTAACTTAAATCCGCAGTACTCAACACCGTATAAGTTAAAAGTGCCTAAAAGTTATGGTGTCGCTTCGCTCTCTCCGAGCTGTAGGCTCTACCCTCCGGCCTGTAGCCCTACGGGCTGGAAGCGGAGCCGGAAGCCAATGTTTTTATATAATTGACAGAATTCCTTAATCCCGCCAAGGCGGGACTCACTTTAAACTTTAGTTCACTTCTAACTCTTGCAGCGATTCTTCAGGCAGAGCCAAAGAACTCTGACCTGGCCCAAAGGACCAGGTTTTCCAGGAGAAAATAAACCCATAAAAATCTTTTATGAGCGATATCTGATTAAGCCGTCATGTGAGACAATCGAGCTAAATAAAAATTTATTCCAGCGGTTTGCCGATGTAAAGATATTTTTGAAAAATCAAATCATCAGAGAGCTGTGGGCAACGCGTCGATTCTCCGTCATGGTATGGGCGGCGTCGCTTTGTTTTTCCAATAAATTAGCAGTGGCGTAGGCCGCAGGTATCCTGAGCGCTGCCAAGGTGGAAAGTAATAGGG
>JBAUWG010000179.1:0-1929 GCA_049583675.1 Desulfobacterales bacterium
CAACAACGCAGCTGGATTTCAGACGGTCGCCAACAAGAGAAGTCCTCTCACAGGCCTGAACTACTACTACGACTACTATTCTCTCCTCCCCTTCATTTTTGAGGGCACGCCCAAAAAGGCCCTTATCATAGGCCTGGGGGGCGGCATTATCGCGAACCAGTTGCGCTACTTTCATCCGGAAATCATCGTAGATGGCGTCGAAATAGACCCGAAGGTCATACAGGTCGCCCGGAAATACTTCGCCCTTAGGTCCGATGCAGATGTATTCAATCAGGACGGACGTATCTTTGTGACATTGAGCAAAAAAAAATACGACATTGTCATCATCGATGCTTACACACGACAAGTCTACATTCCTTTTCACCTGACAACTGTGGAATTCTTCACGAAGCTGAAGGATAGACTTTCGGAACAGGGAATTGTCGCAATGAATGTTTCCGCGCCCAGAGAAGACTCGCCGCTCCTGCAGAGCATCATGAACACGCTGCGGCTTGTGTTCGGTCACGTGTATCTATTCAGAATCCCGATGTCTTACGACAATATCGTGCTCGTCTCAGACAGAAGCTTGGACTTCGGGTTGTTCGGACGGGCGGCCGGGACCGAACTTCAGGGCATCGCCAGTTAAGCCGGCCCCTGTTCCGGGAAATCAAAACCAACGGCAAGTACGAACCGCTTACCGACGACCGGGCTCCCGTCGAACATATGGTGGATTGGGAGATTCTCAAACAGGAAATCAAGGCTGATAAAGCCGGACCCGGTGCCGGCTGAGACGGTCGTACCGGCCCGCCTACTCCAGCCCATATTTCTTCACCTGGTAGCGCAGCGTATCGTAGCTGATGTCCAGCAGTTTGGCTGCCAGGGTCTTGTTGTAATTTGATTTTTCGAGCGCCTGGCGGATGAGGTCCTTTTCCACCTCCTCCAGGGATATACCCGAATCGGGCAATGAAATTTTATCGCCGGTAAGTTGTTTGGTGCTTAAATTGTTGCCGAAGATCCATTTGGGCATCTGTTCCGGTGCAATAATTTCCGCATCTTCAAGCACGACGAATCGTTCGACCAGATTCTTGAGCTCTCTGACATTGCCCGGCCAGGCGTAGTTTATCATCAATTCTTCTGCCTGCGGTGTAAAGCCTTTAATTATTTTTTTATTATATTTCTTGGCAAAGTGGCTCAGAAAATAATTGGCCAGCAAGGGGATATCATCCTGTCTTTTTCTAAGCGGCAGGACGTGCAGATAAAAGGCGGTCAAACGAAAGAACAGGTCTTTGCGGAATTCCCCTTTGCTCACCGCTTCGGAGAGGTTGCGATTCGTCGTGGCGATAACCGTCGCCTCCACATCGATTTCCCCTTTGCCGCCGATGCGTCTTATTTTGCGGTCTTCCAAAACTCTGAGCAACTTGCTCTGGAGGTCCAATTTCATGTCCCCGATCTCATCGAGCAGGATGGCTCCGCCATTCGCCATTTCAAATAATCCCTTTTTGTCCGACTTGGCATCGGTAAACGATCCCTTCTCATAGCCGAACAGCTGACTTTCAAGCAGCGATTCCGGCATGGCGGCACAGTTCACCGAAATAAAGGGTGCATTCCAGGAGTTGTCCGTATTGAACATTAATTTATGAATTCGTCGGGCGATAAGCTCTTTGCCGGTTCCGCTCTCTCCGGTGACGAGAATGTTGGAGACCCGGGCCTGGGCAATTTTCTTGATTTTTTCCTCCAGATCCTTGATGATGCCGGACTCTCCGACAATTTCCCTGTCAATGACTTCGGAATAGGCTTTTCTGAGATAGTCCACCTCCTCTTTGAGATTTTCTTTTTCAATAATGTTGCGGATAACGATTTTGACCTCATCCGTGTTAAACGGTTTGGTCAGGTAGTCGGAGGCGCCGAGCTTCATTGCTCTGACAGCCGTTTCGGCCGTATCATCCGCGG
>JBAUWG010000180.1:0-3894 GCA_049583675.1 Desulfobacterales bacterium
CGGTTTTGTTTACGCTCATTTGAGGTACTAAAAAGGGCGCTTTCGCCCCTATCAATATCCGGAGCCAAATATGCTCATGCTCGCCATGTGACCTCGCCATGTGACCTGTTCCGGATAATTATGAACACTATTTTGCGACCCTTATTCATGATGAAAAAGCCGTACGTGTTGAAGAGATTGACTATGGAGAATATATTGGGGAAAGATTTTGTTCTGAGGCTGAACCCGATTTATCCGTATTTTCTGATAATGAATTAGAGGTGCTACTTTTTGTAAAGAAATTTTTTCAAAGTTTCAATGCTACCCAAATTCGAGAATTTTCACATAAAGAAAGAGGGTATAATGAAATAAAAGTCGGAGGTATAATTAGTTTTGAATACTCATATGATTTGCAGATATAGTCAGAAGAGACACGCTTCCAGTCCTTCGTGCACAAGAGGATTGAAAACTCGTATTCCTTTGAGCGTATATTGCTCATGGCCATTATATAAGACGTATCCTTTTGAACAGCGGTCTCCGGCAACTTTTCTGAAGTGCTCAATACCTTTGAGAAAATCCGGTGTGAAGGTTGCGGCGGATTTGATTTCGAGCGGAATCAGATTTCTTGCCGCCTTGATTATGAGATCAACCTCGTTCCCGTGCGTATCTCTGTAAAAAAACAACTCCGGGCGTTTACCATAATTGAGACAGGATTTGAGAATTTCAAGAATAAGCAGGTTTTCATAGAGACCGCCGCGCAGCGGATCGCGAGACACCTGATCCGACGTCTCTATGCCCAGCAGATAAGCGGCCAGGCCAACGTCGTTGAAGTAGATTTTCGGTGATTTGACAACACGCTTTCGGATATTCTCAAAAAAGGGAGACAGTTCGAAAACAACAAAAGAAGCTTTCAATACACTGATCCAGTTTTTTATGGTAGTGTCAGAAACGCCGACGTCATTGCTCAGTGACGTATAGTTAATAACCTGCCCGATGCGGCCGGCCAGCAGGGTAAAAAATTGCTGGAATGATCTTAAGTCTTTCAAGTTGACCAAGGCGCGAACATCCCTTTCAATGTATGTCTGAATATAGCCGCTGAAAAAACGGGAAGGTTTTAAGTCGTTATCGTGGAGGCGCGGATATGCACCTTTTACAATCAGCTCAAACGGTTCCCAGTTTTTCCGGTAATTTCGAAGCTCTGGCAATGAAAACGGCAGCAGCGTCAGCACAGCCGTTCTTCCGGCCAGACTTTGACTTACAGACTGATGGAGTCCGGGCTGATGGCTGCCTGTCAGGATGAACATGCCGGTCTTTTTCTCCCGGTCCACTATTCCCTGAATATAGGAGAGCAGTCCCGGAAGTCGCTGGATCTCGTCCAAAACACCCCCCTCCGGAAGTCCCGCCAGGAATCCTCTTGGGTCTGTTTCCGCAGCCATGTGCACATCGGGAGCTTCCAACGAATAATACATTTTTTCAGGGAATGTCATCTGAACAAGAGTGGTTTTACCGGACTGTCGTGGTCCGAATATGGTGACTACCGGATACTCCCCGGCGGCTTCCATCAACTCTGTTGTAATATCTCTTTTAATCATGTCGAGAGCTTACATCATATTTTGTGAAAATGTCAAGTTCAAGTTTGGATTTTCACAAAATATATTGATCTTTGTTACACTGCCGGAGTGCGGAGTAAGTATAATAAGTTTTGGCATTGAAACTGCAAATAAAGACAATCCTTTATTTCTATCGAAAGCAAGTTGACCTTGATCGTATAGTGGAATTTAAAGGGAGTATGTACAACTGTATCGGGCGGCGTCTGCGAAACCCTGGGACTAAAGTGAACAATTCTTATCGCCTGGCGAATATGTTGGAAAGGAAAAAGCCAATCGATTTGATCAGCTCGTATACTATGCAGTGACTGAGGAATTTGTATACCATGTCCAAGGGCGCTGAACTGATGAATATAAACTGCCGCAGTTCAGAAAAACCTTTTCATTTTGCAGCATGAAAATAATCGTCAACGACGCAAGCCTCCTATCCGATAATTATAGTTTCTAAAAATAAACTATTGTTGACAAAAGCAAACTATTGTTTTATTGATAGAGCGAAAGGCTATCAAATCAATGGGGGTACACCCATGCGTCCGATTGCTTCCGAACAGGACCCAATAAAATATCCGCTCAACGAACTTATTGGCACACGCGCCCACGTAAGATTGCTCAGGGTCATGGCCAATGAGGTCGAAGGCCCTCTTACGGCCGTAGATGTTGCCAAACGCGCGGGGCTAACGGTGCCCGGGGCTCAAAAAGCGCTTGGAACGCTTTTGAGGTCCGGATTTGTTTCACGGGTGGGCGGCGGCCGAAGACACCAGTATGAAATCCGTCGCGAAGACCGGCTTATGCAAATCATCGTTGCGTTGTTTCAAGAGGAAAAAAACCGGTATGACCAATTGCTCGTATCGATTAAAAATGAAATCAATAAGCTGGCGCCGCCTCCGCAGGCTGTGTGGGTCCAAGCGATACCAAAAGAAATTGACGATCCTTTGATTTTGGGATTTTTACATGAAACTCTCCATCTTTCGAAGTGTGAGAACCAATTTCGGTCCGGGCTCCATCCGGTCGAAGAAGACTACGATCTGACCATCGAAGTCGAAGCCTATACAAAAGCGGACATTCCGGATCTCGATCTCGACGGTATCAATGTTTTATACGGCGTCATGCCGCAAACATCTAATAGCCCGGTGCTGCGGCAAACAAAGAAGGTCCTCACGCACAGGGAAAAGGATCTCCAAATAGAGGCGTTATCCCGCAAGCTGGCCGTCGTCCTTGAAAAAGATGCTTCTTTGGTACGACGCGCAAAAGATCATATCGACCGCCTGCTCAAGGAAAACCAAGGCGCGGCTGCCAAAGATTTATTGGAATGGCGCAGTATCCTTGACACCTATTCCATTCGACGACTGGTGCAGTTTTTAACCTCAGCAAGCGAACGCGCCCATCGTCTGCGTCAAAGCAACCCTTTTTTTGCAATACTAAACGAGGCAGAACGAAAGCAATTGAACGAAGACCTGGAGACTAAAAATGACTCGTGATCAACTTGAACATGCCATCCGGGCAGCCTGTGATGTTTCGAACGACACCGAGTTATGGATATTCGGTTCTCAGGCGCTGCTGGGGGAATACCCGGATGCCCCGGAAAGCCTTCGTGCATCCATCGAGGTTGACGTACAGCCGAAAAACCGGCCTGAAGCTGTTGATGTCATCGACGCTGCTTTGGGTGAATTGTCAATGTTTCATCAAACCCATGGCTTTTATGTCCATGGGATATCCATTGAATCGGCCATTCTGCCGGATGGTTGGGAGCATAGAGCAAAGCCGGTAAGTGACCCCATTTCGACCCGTGGGAAAACTGGTTGGTGTATTGAATTACATGACCTTGCCGCCAGCAAGCTTGCGGCATACAGAGAAAAGGACAGAGAATTCGTTCGGCTGCTACTGATAGAGAAAATGATTGATGGTAAAATTCTTGATGAACGTATTGGTGCTTTGAATATTGAAGGACAATTACGAGAGCGTCTTTATTGCTGGATAAATATTACATTCGAGGAATTGCATGGCTTATAGCAGGCAAAAAGCTTGTACCCAAGGAAATTTTGGCATAAAAAAAGGTTGTGGAACAGGCCATATCCTTTTGAAATTATTGGTCGGGGCGAGACTTGCCAGCCTTTGGCTGATTTACCCGCCAGCTGTGTGGTGGGTCCGACTCCGTTTCCAACTTGTCCAGCCACTTTCGGCCTTGACCGGATTTTAGAAATTTTTCTCGTAACCTTGCAGACTTGTGATTCGTGAATGATTCAGTGTGTATGACAGTGAATTTTCCAATTATCTGGCCGGCTTTTGAATGACCGCTACGATGTTCACT
>JBAUWG010000181.1:0-2807 GCA_049583675.1 Desulfobacterales bacterium
GATCAAAGGCGGTGCCCGTGATACGGGCGTGGTACTTGTACACGGCTATTTGGCCGCTCCCTTTGAGGTAAAAAGCCTGGCCGAGTTTCTGGGACAAAGCGGGCTCTGGGTCTATGCTCCCCGCCTAAAAGGACACGGAACTTCTCCGGAAGATCTGGCACAAAGAACCTACACGGACTGGCTGGCTGCCGTTGAAAGGGGATATGCCGTTATGCGTCACTTGTGCCGTCAAGTCGTGGTGGGCGGGTTTTCGGCCGGCGGGGTGCTGGCTCTGGAATTGGCGGCAAGACTAAAAGATATCAAAGGGGTTTTTGCGGTTTGTCCGTCCATGAGTCTTAAAGATTTTTCATCAAGATTTGTTCCTGCAGTGGATGCTTGGAACCGATGGATGCAAAAGGTCCGATTCAACGGGGCCAAAAAGGAATTCGTCGAGAACCAGCCGGAAAATCCCCACATTAATTATTTTCGAAATCCGATCTGCGGGGTCTTGGAATTGGAACGGCTTATGGAAACCGCGGCCGATAAATTGTCTGACATACAAATGCCGGCGCTGGTGATTCAATCTCTGGGAGATCCGGTGGTGAATCCCAGTGGATCGCAGCGGGCGTTTAAACATATCGGATCCGAGGATAAAACCTATAGCCTGTTTAACTTTGACCGGCACGGCATACTTCTGGGCAAAGACTCGGAGAAAGTGCATAAAGCGATCTTGAATTTTATTAAAGCGTTAAATTAGAACAATGATAACTTCAAGAAAGAATTAATAAAATTGGAAGAGTGAATTGAATTTTATGCCAAAAACCAATCACGAAAACACGAAAGGGCGAAAGCACGAAATCATAATTGTTCTTTTTCGTGTTTTTAAAATTTCGTGCTTTCGTGATAATATTTTTTTCATCATTCTACATTTTTTGGTGACAGATGCCGATAGGTGTGTTACACACCTTTGAGAAATAAAAAGAGACCTTTGAAAAATGCATTTTTTTGTCCGAGGTCAAGGAAGGCGATAATTTTAACCACAGGAATACATAGAGTATCTCGAGGATTAAAATTTGAGCCTGACCCCAGAGAAATAGGTTGCACATTTCACAGGGCAGGCGCAGAAATTGGGCAAAAAGAGGCGTTTTGCAGAGGTCTTGAAAGGGAACCCATGATCTCCGCTTCCATTACCAGGACAATGTGTGCTTATCGAGCGATCAGCGCTGCCGCGGCGGCTGCCGCCGGGCAGCCTGTGGTCCTGAAGAGGAGCGGATAACCGGATTCCTCAAAAAATCATTCAGGGCTGCGGGCATTCAAACCGCAGCCCCTTTAATTTTAGGGCTGCCTCAAGTAGCCCTTTTTTTATTGGTAATTGAGAACCTGGTCGTTTGGATCAGGTGAGTGATGAGAACATAAAAGAAGAAAGAGAAAAGAGAAAATAGGAAAGAAGAGACCAGGGATAAACATGAATCAGAATGATAATATTTATGTTCATTTGCGTTTATTTGCTGTTCCCTGTTTTCTAATTTCTAATTCCTATTTTCTAAAATGAATTTAGAGGAGGATGATTAAGCATGCGAACTCGCATAATCCACAGTGGGGCGGAAGAGCTGACATATGAGATCCGAAACATTATACGCGTGGCCGACAAGCTCAAGGAACTGGGGGTACCGGTCTATCTGGAAAATATCGGCGATCCTGTGGCCAAAGGTGAAAAAATACCCGTTTGGATGAAAGAAATTGTTGCCGAACTGGCAAGAGAAGACATGTGCTATGGTTATTGTCCCACCCAGGGGTTGTTTGAAACGCGGAAATTTCTGGTTTCCCTGAATAACAACAACGGCAACTGTCGGATTACGCCGGATGATATCATCTTTTTTAACGGCCTCGGGGATGCCATTACTAAGACCTACGGGTTCTTAAATCGAACCGCCAGGGTCATAACGCCGTCCCCGACCTATACGACCCATTCTTCTTCCGAAGCAGCCCATGCCGGATTCCCTCCGATTTGTTATCCCCTGGATCCCCACAATCACTGGTTCCCGGATATCGAGGAACTTCGCCGCCGTGTCAAATATAATCCCGCGGTGGCCGGTATTCTGCTCATCAACCCCGACAATCCGACAGGTGCGGTATATCCGGTGAACCTGATCAAGGAGATGGTCGAAATCGCGAAAGAATTTGACCTTTTCATCATTGCGGATGAGATCTACCAGAACCTGGTGTTTAACGGCAACAAAACAGTATCGCTGGGTTCGGTCATCGGTGATGTGCCCGGCATCTCGATGAAAGGGATTTCAAAGGAACTTCCGTGGCCCGGTTCCCGCTGCGGTTGGATCGAAGTGTACAATGTTCACCGGGATTCGGAGTTCAAATCTTATATCCAAAGCATTCTCAATGCCAAAATGGTGGAGGTTTGTTCCACCACATTGCCTCAAAAAGCACTGCCCCAAATTCTAAGCCATCCACGATATCAGGACTATCTGGAGCAGCGTCGGCAACGGTATCAGCGTTTTTCAAAAATTGCCTATGAACAGCTTCGCAGTATCCCTGGGGTTCTGGTCAATCCCACCAATGGTGCCTTTTATATGAGCGTCGCTTTTGAAGACGGTGTTCTGAACCATCATCAGACGCTTCCGATTCCCAACGGAGCGGTGAGAAAACTGGTGGATGACATTACCGGCGATCCGAACATTCAACAGGATAAGCGGTTTGTATATTATCTGCTGGCTGCGACAGGGATCTGTGTGGTTCCCCTGACGTCTTTTAATACCCGTATGCAAGGTTTTCGACTGACGCTGCTGGAGCCGGATGAGACCAGGTTTTGC
>JBAUWG010000182.1:0-2434 GCA_049583675.1 Desulfobacterales bacterium
GAAAGGTCACTCAAAAAGGGGGGGCGTGCACAGGGCGATCGCAAGCAACCTGTCGTAGATCCCGGCGTCGGGAAAAGTTGATTGTTCGACAGGGTGGCTGCTGATGCAGGCACGAGCCATGCAGGCAAGTGCCTAAAGTGCGCTAAAGTGCCTAAAGTTAAGGTATTCTGCCAATTATATAAAATAAATGGAGCGAAGCGACATCATTTTTAAACTTTAGCTCACTTAAATTTATTAATACACCAAAATGTAAATGTCAATGTAAATATAATGTATAGGATATGTAATGATTCAGGTTTAGATGGTTAGGATCGTTTCGATGGTTTCGAAACTTGACATCGCAGCCTGACCCAATATTTTAGGATATATGCGTTGACATAAAAATTCGGGTGCGAAACCTGAATAATTGATAAAAGACTGAAAAAATGATAGGACTTATCCATGAGAATGGCGGTAATATCGGATATTCATGCAAACCTGGAAGCATTGGAACAGGTGCTCACGGATATCGACGGATCGAATATCGACAGGACGGTTTGTCTGGGTGACAGCGTCGGTTATGGTCCTGAACCCGAGAAGGTTGTCGCCATGATCAACGATCGTCATATTCCGTCTATTCTGGGCAACCATGAACTGGCGGTGATCGATCAAAAGGGATTAATCTGCTTTAACCCCCTTGCCCGAAGATCTTTGTTGAAAACCATTGAAATGCTGTCAGAAAAAACCATCCATTTCATTTCCAAATTAAAACCGTCTATGATTTGCGACGGATACCGCTTTGTCCACGGTTTTCCACCGGATTCTGCAACCACCTATCTTTTTCAGATTGCAGAAGATGAATTGCTGCAAACTTTTAAGCAGATGAAAGAGAAAATATGTTTTGTCGGTCATACGCACCGCCTTGAAATCATCGGCTTTAACGGCAGATCCATGACACGGTCACCGCTCGCCCAAAGCGTTGTCAATCTCAACAGTACCGATCAATATATCATTAACATCGGAAGTGTGGGACAACCGAGAGACGGCGACAATCACGCCAAATATATTATTCTGGATACAGAGAAAAACAGCATCGAAGTCAAATTCATACCTTATGATATTGCATCGGTGGTCAATAAAATTATAGAAGCGGGTCTTCCCACTGAACACGCTATTCGTCTTTTGTAAATAAAATCGTGTAGAAGTGGTTTCAAAACCTTCAATCGGGTTTAAGGTCAAGGCGGACTGAGGCGGCCAACCGCAGGAATATAGGGAATATTTCGAGGATTGACCGTCTCAGTCCAACACAGAGATTGGGCCCGAGGGGAGGTTTTGAAACCACTCCTAACGATTTTATGAACCGCGTCGATGCCGCTTTGTTTGGCGAAAGGTTGGATTTTAAATTGTGAACGAAGCGAAGGAGGTTCTGCCAATGACCGAGATTCTTGCTTTAAAAGCCAAAGTGATCGATTTTATCAGGACCGATATCTGGAGGGTTCGATCCAAGGATCTTTCCAGGACAAGATACTTACTTGTCAAGCAGCTTCGCATTATTATTCTGGCCGTTCGCGGATTCAGAAAAAACAAATGCCCGTTGAGTGCGTCCGCACTGACGTTTTATTCCGTACTCTCCATTGTTCCCGTGGTGGCCATGGCCTTTGGCATCGCAAAAGGCTTTGGGTTTCAAAATATTCTCGAAAAACAACTTTTGGAAAAATTTCAAGGGCAGGAAGAAGTGATGAATCGAATTGTTTCATTTGCCCGTTCACTTCTGGATAATACCAAAGGCGGCATCATCGCCGGTATCGGCATCATTTTCCTGTTATGGACGGTGATTAAACTCTTCAGTCAAATCGAGCGTTCCTTCAATGATATTTGGGACGTCAAAACACCCCGCACGTTTGCGCGAAAATTCAGTGACTATCTTTCGATCATGCTGATCTCTCCCATACTCTTCATCCTCTCCAGCAGTGTTACGGTATTTATCAGCACACAGATTACGGCCATCGCCCAAAAAGTCGCGCTGATCGGAATGTTCAGCCAGGTCATATTTTTAATGCTGCAATTCATACCCTATGGTTTGATATGGATCCTTTTTACATTTATGTACATGCTCATGCCCAACACCAAGGTCAAGTTCAGCTCCGGACTGGTTGCCGGCGTCGTTGCCGGAACCGTATATCAAATCGCGCAATGGGCCTATATTACGTTTCAGGTAGGAGTGGCGAAGTATAATGCCATATACGGAAGTTTCGCGGCGCTTCCCCTGTTTTTAATATGGGTTCAATTGAGCTGGATGATTGTTCTTTCCGGTGCGGAAATTTCGTTTGCCTATCAATATGTGGACACCTATGAATTCGAGCCCGACGGCCGTCCGATCAGTCCGGCATTTAAAAAATTACTCTCCCTTCAGATTTCACGTCTTGTCATATCCCGGTTTTTAAAGGCCGAACCC
>JBAUWG010000183.1:0-2872 GCA_049583675.1 Desulfobacterales bacterium
GAGTAAAGATGAACATCGCCATCATCGATTGAAATATTTTCTCCTGAAATTGAAAAATAGGTTTGGATCATCTCATCTTTTAGGCTGTCAAGAATCTTTTTATTGATCTCTTTTTCAGATAGATGAACAGCCAGATTCCACTTGGAACCGATACGGTAAAGCAGACCGAGCAATGCGGGATTCATGACATCGAGAAAGCCTGTATCTAAAATCCTGGGAAGGATCATTCCCCAGTTGAGATCATATGCCACCTCGGAACTCAGCCGATTGATAAAGCTCAGCTCTTGGTTCTTTTTTCTAAGATCTTCTTTTTCTTTTTCGATGCTTTCATTAATATTTTTAAGGTCATTCATCATTCGGAATATTTCGATAAAGGCCTTTCGATTTTCTATCCCGCCCAGAATGGTTTCATAAAGACGTTTTGAAATATTGGACCTCGAGATGAAACCATAAACGCCTGTTTGGAGAATCTCAGAAATCTTTTCGGCTTTTTTGTTCTCTCCGTAAAGAATTACGCAGGCTTGGGATCTGTTCTCCTGAAGAAGATTTATCCAGTTGGCGGCAAGAATGCCAACTTGATCATAATCGACAAGGATGGCGCTGAAGCTGTTGTTCAGAAGAATGTCTTCAACACCCTCCGAAAGCGTTACGGTCACAACGTCGAACCCCTTAGATCCAAGAATATGCTCAAACAGATTTCCATCCTTTGTTTGATTGCTGATGACCAGAATTTTTTCGCTCATGCCGACACCTCGCCCAGACTCAAAACCATGAATCGCTTTTAAACGATTCAGTGAAAAGAATATCAGAATTATTGAAATAAATATGCAAAAACCATGCCGGCTCTCGTTATGTGATTAGCAGTGAAAATTAACCATTTGTTTTTTTGATCAAATAATATTCGAAATCAGAAACCCAAAAACATGGTACGATAGTTGCATATTTTTTACAAAAATTTAGGTGTGACTTTTTCTATAAAAGCGACAAGGATAACGACTATGCCTCACATTGAAAGACGATCTTTTGTCAGAGGGAATTTTTCTTTTAAAATTAAATTTAAAACAATGTCTTCGGATGAATTTGAAGCACTATTAAATTCCCGTGAGTCCCGTATTCCCTTCTTTCAAGAAGAACAAGGGGTCGATGCCGCGGACAATGCCCAAAGTTTTGATACATCGATTGATCCTTCGCTGATGAATTATATGGTAAGGCTTGATGAAAAATTGGATCTCATTTTAGAGTTATTGACAACGGATAATGAGGCAGCGGATTTATTTGAGCAGGCAATAGGGGTGAATATCAGCGGGTCAGGCATGAATATCATGGTGGATCAGCCTGTCGAAACCGGACAAATCATCCATTCAAAGATTTATCTTTCAAGAATACCAGTGGTTTTTTTGGATGTATTTGGCGAAGTTGTCCGTTCATCTGAAGTGAATGAATGCGGTAAGATTCTTTATTCATTAGGGATTAATTTCTTAGATCTCAGCGTGAATGACCAAGAAAGGATTATTACAACGGTATTTAAAAGTCAAAGAGGGGATCTCAGAAAGAGAAAAAACGGGCCTTGATCTTGCATGTATTATTCCGTAACCAGAAACTCAGTTATTTTACAAGAATAAATTACCTGCCGGCTGGAAAAATTTTCCGCCCCGCCTTGTCGAATCCGACAATTTTTGTTGCTTCGAATGGCTGAGGAAAAAATTAGTGAAAATATCAATCAATGAAGGAGAAAATGAACTATGGATCTAAATATGAAGGTTCTCATTGTCGACGATTTTGCCACCATGAGAAGAATTGTAAGAAATATCTTAAAGCAAATCGGTTTTAAGAATATCATCGAGGCGGATGACGGAAAGAGCGCCCTCAAGGAACTCAAAAAAAGCAAGGTCGATCTGATATTATGTGACTGGAATATGCCGGAGATGCCGGGGATAGAGTTATTAAAGGCGGTGAGATCCGATAATGAATTAAAGGATATCCCTTTTGTGATGGTGACGGCTGAAGCTCAGAAAGACAATATTGTAGAAGCGGTTAAAGCCGGTGTTAACAATTATGTCGTAAAACCGTTTACCGCGGAAACCATCAGCGAAAAATTATCCAAAGTATTCGGAGGTTGAGCTTTGGACGTGTTGTGTCAATGGTATGTCTTTAACGAAATTATTATTATTTTCTAAAGGAATTATTCGGCAATGTCGAATATAATGATAAATAAACTGGATATACAGATAAAGAAGGGATAAAAAATGGATATTAATAAAATAGACAAATCATTCCAAACGGTATTGTCATCCACTAAAAAAACTGACTGCGATCAGCAATTCAAGCAAATATTTGATCGAAAATTAGATGAAATAAATGCACCGGGAAGCCTTTGCCCTGCTGACGATAAAAGAAATGTGATGGCGCAAAGTGAAAAAATTCTTGATCTTTTAGATCGCTACACCGGAGCGCTGGCTGATCCAACAAAATCTTTAAAAGATATCAGACCTTTAGTGGACAGCATCGAAAAAGAAGTCGGATCAATCCAATCGGGGACGCAAAATCAAGTCATGGATGATAAAGCCCTCGACAAAATTGTTAAGGATTTGGCGGTGACGGCAAAAGTGGCGATGTATAAGTTCCATCGCGGGGATTTTATCTAGTGTCCATCCATAAATGGTCTTTTTGCCCGATCTCGGCCCCCAGTGACAACGGCGCCGCAGTGTTTTTAAAGCATGTTTAGCCACGTTATGGTTTTGTTTTTATTTCCCCTATTTGATCGGTTTTCTGAAATTTCTTCGCAAGATATGCGTCTTTAATCTTTTTTCCCCTTGATTTGTTTTAAATATTAGCATATTAAATAAGTTTAATGTCGCAGAAAAACGAAAAA
>JBAUWG010000184.1:0-2271 GCA_049583675.1 Desulfobacterales bacterium
CACTTACGATGCTTCGGATAAACCTTTTGATTTTGTGGAAGAGGGCGTGGAAACAGCCCTTTTATGTGAATCCGATACTGCAGTAAAAACAAAAATTAAAACCGCCCTGCACAATATGGACTATCATATCACCGCACCCGAGCTGCCGAAAGATGCGCTGAAGCAAATGCGATTTCATGTTTTTGACATGGTGGTGCTCAACGAACGGTTCGGTGAGCAGGACCCGGAGATGAACAGTGTCCTTAAATACATGGATCGTCTCAGCATGTCCTTACGGCGAAACATTTTTGTCACCCTCATCACGGATCGTTTCCGCACCATGGATAATATGGCGGCTTTCAACAAAAGCGTCAACCTGATCGTCAATCTAAAAAACATCGGTGAAATAGAAAAGATCCTAAGACGCGGAATCGCCGATCATGAAGCCTTCTACCGTGTTTATAAACGGGCTCTAATCAAAACCGGCAGAATCTGATCCATTCGGCTGTTTCGGGCAACGCGGAAACGCTTAACCAAAGCCAAATCCATGAAATATACCTGTGCCGAATACCGAATCGAAATGATTCTCGTAAGCCTCAGGCAGCGCCTTCAGCACAAGGATCTCGACGAAGCTGAGCGGAAAGATATTCTTTCGCAAATTGAAAAGCTCGAAGCAGCTATGGATCTCAATTAATGTTCACCCTTCATCATTTTATATAGAAGCGATCTCAAAATTAGGATTTTCGGTCGAGATCAAGACGAGGGCGAGGATCAACCCGCAGGCATACTCAAGTATGTCGAGGACTTGATACGAGGGTTCAACGCCGATATCGGACGAAAAGACTTTTTTGAGATGGCTTCTACATGCTGTTGCTGATAATCCGCAACCCCTCCAGCGTTAAGTTTGGTTCTACCAGTTCTATCGTCTCGGATACCTGGCATATAAGATCCGCCAGACCGCCGGTAGCGATGATTTTGGGATGGGTACCCATTTCGTTTTTCATGCGTTTGACCATCCCGTCCACAAGACCCGCATAACCGAAAATAATTCCCGCCTTGATACTGCTTGCGGTATCTTTCCCGATCACGCTCTGGGGCGGGATAAAAATTTCAACCCTCGGCAGTTTTGATGCTTTGATAAAAAGCGCTTCTGCAGCAATCATAATGCCGGGGCTTATCGCTCCACCCAGATATTCCCCTTTTTCGGAAATAGCGTCAAAAGTCGTTGCCGTTCCAAAATCGATGACAATTAAGCTGGTCCGGTATTTGTAAAATGCCCCCACCGCATTAACGATTCTGTCCGCCCCGACTTCAGATGGATTTTTGTATTGAATGGGAAGTTTTGGCGCAGCGGTGGCATCCACCCAAAGGGGCGCATGTCCGAGATATTTCCGACAGAATGAATCGAGTATCGTCACCATAGGGGGAACAACGCAGGATATAATGGTTTTTTTGATATTCTTGGATGTAATATTGCCTTCATGAAAAAGGTTCTTGGCGAGAATGTTAAACTCATCTTCGGTGGTACGCCGTTCGGTTCGTATCCGCCAATTTCGAACGAGACGCCTTTCTTCGTAAACGCCGATAACGGTATTTGTATTCCCTACATCAATGACGAGGAGCATATGGCGATGTCCTTTTTAACGAATGGTTTTTCTGTTGGCGATGTTTATGTCAAATACTTCGGGTTTTGCATCAATCAAAGTGGTTTTTACCGGAAGCGTAATGGTTGCGCGCTTTTTATACTTTCCCGGTTTTAATCCTTCAAGGTCTATATACGCCTGGATGCCACTTCCTTCGGATAGCTTTTCGATCAAATTGCTTGGACCTTTGACCTTGATCATGATGGTCTGTGGCATAATACGAGATACATACGGCGTTCGTATCCCGATAACGGGTACATTATTAAATATTTTATCAACGACCTGTTCCGTGATCACCACACGTGCGAGAATGATCTCCGATGAATCAACCATACGTAGGTTCTCTTTAAGATTCAAGGCCACTTTTTTTGTGAAGGAACCGGACAGTCCCGTTATATCAAGGTGTTTTATCGGCACTTCATCCATCGGGCCCAATGTGGCCACAGATCCCCGCAACATCACCGATGCCGGCTGTGCTTTCGTCCGAACAACTGCAAATCCTTTGGCAGGTTTTCCAGTCAGAGAAATTCGGACAGGAAGATTCTTTTCAATTTCTTTTTCCATCCTAACGGTGATGACATCAGGATTGATATTTAAAATTGAAACCCCTTTGGGAAAAGGAAACCGGGCTTTGCGGATGGGTATGACA
>JBAUWG010000185.1:0-2281 GCA_049583675.1 Desulfobacterales bacterium
TCCGAGGATTATTTTTTGAGCATAACGCCGAGATCGGGCAAAAAGACCATTTATGGATGGACACTATTTAAAATTGCCAAAAAATTCTTCAATCCCATCATTCCATCTTTCCAGTATTCCATTATTCCAATAGGGGCGAAGCCCCTATGCTCAAATGGTGACTGAATGTTCAGAATAGGATATTTTCAGTTCGAGCCGAAGTTCGGCGAGGTAGAGATAAACCTTGCAAAGGTTCTTTCCGCGCTTCAAGATATCGATGCCGACCTGGTCGTGCTGCCGGAGCTGGCCTTTACCGGTTATTATTTTAAGGATCGATGGGAGTTGATGTCACTGTCCGAAGATCCGAGGACATCGCGGACCGTCGACGGATTAACCCATCTGTGCCGCAAGCGGGATTTTTTCCTGGTCACCGGTTTTGCCGAGAAATGCGCTGATAAAATATTCAACAGTGCGCTGCTCATCGGCCCTCAAGGCGTCCTTCGCACCTATCGAAAACTGCATCTTTTTAGCACGGAAAAAGAAAATTTCGATCCGGGGGATACACCGCTTGAGACGGCTGACGTCCGGGGTGCAAAAATCGGTATGATGGTTTGTTTTGACTGGGCTTTTCCGGAGGTTGCGCGGACACTTTCTCTACAAGGCGCTGATATCCTGTGTCATCCGTCGAACCTTGTCCTCGACTGGTGCCAGAAAGCCATGGTCACGCGATGTCTTGAAAACGCCGTATTTGCCGTTACCGCCAACCGCATCGGCGCAGATGTGCGGCCGCACGGAGCGCTGAAATTCACGGGCCAAAGCCAGGCGATCGCGCCAAAGGGCGAAATCATCCATCGCGCGACGCCGGATCAGGAAGAACTGTATATTGCCGATATCGATCTTGGTCTTGCCCGAAACAAATTTATGACACCCAAAAACGACGTGTTCCGGGATCGACGTCCTGAGTTTTACGCCTCCTTGAGCCATCCACGAAGATAAACGTCAACTCAAATTCTATGAATCACATCTTTGATGACCACTTCGAGCCGGGGAGCGGTTTCATTGGCAACGGCGATAACGTCTTCGACGGTTGCGGGGACGGGATGATCCGGATCGTTGATATTGGTGATGATCGACATCCCGAGGACCCGGATGCCGGCATGGACGGCGGCAATGACTTCCTGGATGGTTGAAAACCCCACGGCATCGGCGCCGATGATGCTTAAAAAGCGAATTTCTGCCCGGGTTTCAAGGGACGGTCCCTTAAGACCTGCATACACCCCTTTTTGCAAAGAGACACCTTGATCTCTGCCGGCGGTTTCGGCAAGCTCCACCAGATCTTGATCATATGCACGGGTCATATCCGGAAACCGGATTCCCCAGCGTGCTTCATTGGGCCCGATCAGAGGATTTGAACCGGTGAGATTGATATGATCGGAGATGATCATGATATCGCCGGCGCTGAAATCTGGGTTCAATCCGCCGGCGGCATTTGAAAGGATCAATGTCTTTACACCAAGCTCTTGCATGACCCGTATGGGGAAAGATACCTCGAGGGGTGAATACCCTTCATAAAGGTGAATCCGTCCCTGCATGGCCATGGTCTGTTTCCCGCACATATCTCCGAAAACGAGCCTCCCCATATGACTTTCTACTGTGGATATAGGAAAATGAGGTATATTTTTATAATCAAAGTATGCGGATATATCCAACGACGCTGCGCTTTGTCCCAGGCCGGTTCCGGTGATGAGGCCGACTTCCGGGGTCGTCTGGATATGAGATTTCAGAAAATCTGCGGTTTCAGCGGCTTTTTGTCTGTAATTTTTCATCATCGAACATTGACGGCTTCGTAAAAAGTCCAATTTCTGCGTTGCGCTTCATTTAGCGTTCACTGCGGCGTACATAAGTACGCCTCATTCCACGAAATTCGCGACGCCTTGAACTTGAACTTTTTACTTTGCCGTCTCAATTTTTAATTTTTACGAGTTCATCAAAATTTCATGCAGTTTACAGGATCATAATTAAATACATTGCGGTCGTCAAGGAAATCAAAAAAGGGCATTAAATATTGACATGTTATTTAGCAACAAATAGAATCCAAAGCTTGCATCAGATACTGCGGCACTCATAATAACGCAATATTATTGTCAGGAGAATTAAACCATGTCTAAAGATATCATCGGATCGGTGCTGGTTGTCGGCGGTGGAATTACCGGGATGCAATCGGCGCTGGATTTGGCTGATTCAGGGTTTTATGTTCATCTTGTGGAAAAGTCACCGGCCATCGGGGGCATTATGTCCCAAC
>JBAUWG010000186.1:0-7007 GCA_049583675.1 Desulfobacterales bacterium
GGCCGCGATGAAAAAAACAAATTTTCGAACCATAAATTTAGTGGAGGTGGTTTGAAAAATGGTTTTCCGAATACAGCTGAGCAAAGACCATTTTACGGCAAATGGGAAAAATTAGAACTGCAAATTATTGAGATGATGGTTCAATTTCCGACCATCTTATCTGAAATTGAGGAGCGGAAAATACTTGGCCTGTTTGAGGATAAGCGATTAAGATCAATTGGACAACTGATTTTATCGCATAAAGATCGGCTGGATGCAGGACTTGCTGACCTTATAAATCTAATTGACGAAAAAGATCAAAAAAGCATTGTGGCGGCAATGGCAATAGCCGAGACCAAGTGGGATTATGCCGCATGTTTGACTGTTTTAGCCCGATTTGATTCGTTACGGAATAAAGATAAAAAAGCATTGATTAAAAAAATAAAAGAAGCTGAAGAGAACAACGATTATGAACTCCTTGCAAAGTTGTTGAACGAAAAGCAAAAAATGGCTGTGTTGACCGAAAAAAAGAAGATGACCCTGTTGAAATAAAAAATCAAACACCCAGTATTGTGTAGGAGGCCGATTATATGGCAAAAAACGCCGAGACAAAAGAAGAAAAGAAAAAAGAAATATCCCAAAAAATGCTGGAAAAACTTATTTCAAAAGGAAAACAGAAAGGCTTTTTGACGTATGATGAAATTAATAAGGCACTTCCGGAAGAGACGCTTTCACTGGAACAGATTGATGAAACACTTATTATGTTAAATGATTTAGATATTGAAATTATCGATGAGAAAAAGAACAAATTGACCCGAGTGAAAAAGGTTAAAGTGTCCGCTGTTCCGTCTTCGGATTTCGGCTCAGTTACCGACCCGGTTAAAATGTATTTGCGTGAAATGGGATTGGTGACTCTTTTAAGCAGAGAGGGCGAAGTTGTCATCGCCAAGGAAATTGAAGCCGGCGAACAGGAAGTGTTGAAGGCTTTGATAGATACTACCGTTGCTGTTGAGTACATCTTGGAGATCGGGAAACAAATAGAAAGTGGTGAGTTGCGCCTGAAGCAAGTATTAAGAGACGTTAGAGACATGGATGAAAGCGGCGCATATGTTGATGAAACGATTCAGGCGGAAAATTTCTTGGATATCGTAAAGGCGATACAAGCCGTTGATGAAGAAAATAAAGGATATCGTGAGAAGCTTTTTTCATCGGTCCCGGAGCCTGATGAACAGCGTCGCATCCGAAGATGTATCGCGCGCAGGAACAATAAAATTTTCGCTTTGCTAAAAGAATGGCGATTCGAAAACGACGTGATTGATAGAATCGAAAAAATCATCAGGATGCACATCGACTGGTTCGATTCTATGAACAAAATATTTTTAATGTGTGCGGACACATTGAGTGTGTCGGTTGCCGAACTCCGCGACAATCTAACAGCGAAGACAAAATTCGTAAAGTGGATCGGTTCTCATAATGGCCTGACCAACGATGAGCGTAAACTTCTTTTTTCAGAGCTTAAGAACATCGAAAATCAAATTGTTGAAAGAGAGTATATTTTAAAAACCAAGAATCGTTCCTTGAAAAGAATCATATCCAATGTTGACGAGGGTCATCTGAGGGCTAAATTGGCCAAGAGTGAACTCACCAAAGCCAACCTTCGTCTGGTGGTCAGTATTGCCAAAAAATATACCAATCGGGGACTGCAATTTTTGGATTTGATTCAAGAAGGAAATATCGGTCTTATGAAGGCCGTCGATAAATTTGAATATCGGCGAGGGTATAAATTCAGCACTTACGCGACGTGGTGGATTCGACAGGCCATAACAAGGGCAATAGCCGATCAGGCAAGGACAATCCGGATCCCTGTTCATATGATTGAAACCATAAACAAACTTATTCGCACCTCAAGATACTTGGTACAGGAGCTCGGACGGGAGCCGACACCGGAAGAGATATCGGAAAAAATGGAGATCCCATTATCCAAAGTTCGAAAGGTTCTAAAAATTGCAAGGGAGCCGATTTCTCTGGAAACCCCCATCGGTGAAGAAGAAGATAGTCATCTTGGTGATTTTATTGAGGATAAGAAATTTATGCTTCCTTCGGATGCGGCGGTCAGTCTTAACCTTGCCGAACAGACGAGAAAAGTTTTAGCGACACTCACTCCGCGTGAGGAAAAAGTGTTGCGTATGCGTTTCGGAATCGGTGAAAAAGCGGACCACACCCTCGAAGAAGTGGGTCAGGATTTTGCTGTAACGCGTGAAAGGATCAGGCAGATAGAAGCCAAGGCGTTAAGGAAACTGAGGCATCCTACAAGAAGCCGGAAATTGAAAAGTTTTATCGAGCAGACACAATGATATTATTTGTAATTTGAGTATTGTAATTTGTTATTATCGTGCCGTATTCGGGAAAGCAAATCGCTTTCTTTGAGTCGGATAGAGTTGACTTTGATGTTTTCCTGATAATACCAGGTAAACGCTTGACAAAATCATTTTGAGGGTTTAGGAAATGTCCATCTGGTTTTTTTAACGTGATGCTCGGGCCCATAGCTCAGCTGGCAGAGCCACCGGCTCATAACCGGTCGGTCCCTGGTTCGATCCCAGGTGGGCCCACCAGTTCGACCTTGAGACCGACATATAGATATAGGTATCGCTCATGTATGGTGGGATTTAAAACAAAACAGTGAATCGGAAGCGTGGTTATGATAATAACCGCGCTTTTTTAGTTGATAGAAACGGTTCTGCAGGGGGAAATGTCGTTCCGCAATAATTTAGAACGCTCAGTTTGGGCTTTATATGACAAAAATAAACTCGGCAAATGATGTGAAAGCAACGATAGCGGATATTATTAAGGCCATGGAATCAGTCGCTCCCAGCCGGCTTGCCGAAGAATGGGATAATGTTGGACTGCAGATTGGCAATCGAAATCAGTCGGTTGAAACCATCCGGGTAGCTTTGGATCCGACTCCCGATGTGGTCGATGCCGCTTCAAAAGACGGCGTTGATCTTTTAATCACACACCATCCTCTAATATTTCGCCCTTTAAAATCCATCGATATAGATACCCCCATGGGTTTCATGATTCAAACAGCACTGCAGTGCCGGATGGCTATATATTCAGCGCACACCAACCTCGATAGCGCCATGGACGGTTTGAATGATATCCTGGCATTTCGCATTGGCCTCAGAGACTTAAAAGTACTTGGAAATACCAAAGAAGACGAAAAATATAAACTGGTAGTTTATGTTCCGTCAGGCCATCAACAGAGTGTCATGCTTTCACTTTTTGAAACCAATGCGGGTGAGATCGGAAATTATTCCTGCTGTTCTTTTCGGAACAAAGGGGAGGGGACATACAAGCCGGGACTTTTGTCAAAACCGTTTTCCGGTAAAATCGACGAAATTTCCCAAACCGATGAAGTCAGAATCGAAACGGTTGTCCGGAAGAATGATGTGACCGGTATTATTGAACATATCAAGAAAAATCATCCTTATGAAACCATGGCGTATGATATTTATCCGCTTTTGTCTTATGATGCCAAACAAGGCCTCGGACGAATTGGGAAACTGGACGACAGCATGGACCTCAGGTCTTTTGCGGTATCAATTAAAACCAAACTGGGCCTCAATCACTTAAAGGTTGCCGGAAATCCTGATTTAATGATAAAAACGGTCGCTGTATGTTCGGGAAGCGGCTCAAGTCTTATCAACCAATTTATCGAATCCGGTGCCCAGGTTTATGTCAGTGGGGATTTGGGATATCACGATGCAAAAACAGCGGAGGCGTTAAACCTGGGGATCATCGACATCGGTCATTTTGCTTCGGAGCATTTAATCGTTGATGTATTGACCCAGCGGCTGAAACAGATTCTGTCTCAAGCGGGTATCAACATCAAAATTGAAGCAGATAAACTTGAACATGAACCATTTATGATATTATAATGGTGGAACGATATGAAGGAAAAGATAAGGGTATTGGTAAAACTGCAGGATCTCGATACTGAAGCCGCAAGCATTGCGTCAGCGTTAAATGATGTGTCAAAAAAACTCGGAAATCTTGATTCAGACCTCAATGAGATTGAGCTATCTATAAAAAACCAAGAATCTATTGTAAATGAATTAAAAAAACAGTATCGGGAGCATGAATCTGATGCAAAGGTAAATCTTGAAAGAAATAAGAAGAATCAGGAAAAACTCAGGGCGGTTAAAACAAACAAAGAATATCAATTATTGCTAAAAGAAATTGAAGATATCAAAGCAAAAAATTCTTTGATTGAAGATAGCATGCTGGAATGCTTGGACCGGATGGATGAGATAGGTACTGTTATTGTAAATAAAAAGGATGAATATTCACAGCTTTCCGATCGAATAAAAATTGAAAGAGAAAACATCGAACGGGAAGCGGATGTCGATAAGAAAAAGCTCGATGAAATTAATGCTGATCGAGAAAAAGTCGCAGGACTTTTGGATTCCAAATTAATTGAAAAATACATAAAGGTCAAAGCACAGCATCAAGAAGGCCTTGCCGTGGTGCCCGTAAAAGATGCTGTATGCCATGGATGTAATGTTAATCTTCCGCCGCAATTATATAATGAACTGTTTCGATATGACAGTCTTAAGTTCTGCCCCAATTGCCAGCGAATTATATATTTGAAAGAATGATTACCTTGTTAATTTCTAAAAAAATGCGGTTCGAGCAGGCCAGGCGATCGCTGGATCCCACTAACGATCCGGAGGAAAGTCCGAACACCACAGGGCAGGGTGCTCCATAACGTGGAGTCGCGGAAACGTGAAGGAAAGTGCAACAGAAAGCATACCGCCCCGCCGCTGAGCGGGGTAAGGGTGAAAAGGTGCGGTAAGAGCGCACCAGTTCTCCGGGTGACCGGAGAAGCTTTGTAAACCCCACCTGGTGAAAGACCAAATAGAGGGGCGATTGAGAACGGCCCGTTCAAGCTCCCGGGTAGGTCGCAAGAGACGCCGGGCAACCGGCATCCACAGATGAATGATCGCCAACCGGTCAAGGGGTAACCCTAACCGGACACAGAATTCGGCTTACGGACTGCTCGGACCGTAACAGAATTGTAAGCGCTTATCTGTTTTGGGAACCCAAAAGTAAATGATGGGAACAATGAAATTTCAGAAAACAATTTGTGATATCTCTTTTTCAGAGAAAGTGAGAATATTTTCTCACGATTACCTTAAGTGTTGCCTCTATATTTCAAATTTCAAATCATCTCGATATCTTTTTACCAAAATGCTCTTTTCAAAACTTGTTGGCGCGTCTCAGGTTCTTGAAGACTTTCTCGATTTCCATGGCGCCAAAAACAACACAAATCTTTACTTTTACAGAGAGCTTTCAGCGACCATCCGGCATTTAAGCCTTGGGGGATATTCGCAGACCCATATTTTAAATCGGCTTGATTTTTATGGACTTCCGGACAACGAAACTTTTGAAAAGCAAGGAACGGCAACACTTTATTTTTTACGAAAATCTCTCACCAGCTTGGCACCGGTTATTATTAAAGAGGCGCAAAGGCTTAATATTTCATTACCTGAAGATAGTTATGGTTTGGAAGATTTTCCGGGCATTATTACCGGGGAGACCCTTGATTATGATATCGACGACATAGATAAAGTCCAACAGAAAAAACACATTGTTCAGATCGCCAGTGATTTCTTAAATATCTCGGGAAGTTTTGATGATCTGAAATTTTATGAACCCTATGAAGCCGAAGAAATTTTGAAGATCGTTCCGGAAAAAGTCAATGAAGTGAACATGAGGCGTTTCGAAATGCTCGTTCATAACCTTCAATCTTCTTTCGATACCTATGTGATTCACGGTGGTTACAGGTTAGGAAATAAGAACCTTAAGGATCTAAGGGGGTTTTTCTCCGTTGTCTTTCACCTTCTCCAATTGGTCGGAAGGCTGCTTCATTTCTATGAGCGGCATCTGCATAAGGCGGGGTACAAAAATACGTATAAAAAAGTGCAGGATCGATTATCCACTTTAATTGACCCGGATGAACTGCTGGATCGCACCATCAATTATGGCCTATATTATATTTGCTATTTCCTTGCCAAAGGTAAAGAATTGGCTCAAGAAATATTGAATGAAAATGTGGAGCGCGCTTCCATTAAAGTGAGTGTTCCCGTAAATTTGGGGTTTCACAGCAGACCCAGTCTATTGGTGGCAAAGACCGTTCAGCATTATGGCGGGCCCGTTGAGCTGCGCGTCGGTGAAGACCGATTCGATGCCAGCAGTGTGCTCGATATCCAATGGGCGGGAGGAAAAATTCAAAAAGAAAATCTTACAGAAGTGGTCTTTGAAGGTGATATACGGGCGTTAAATGACATTAAAATCCTTGCCAGCGTCAATTATGGAGAAGATACAATGGGTAAGGGAGTTCCATTACCTAAAGAATTGAGTTACCTCAAATAATTATCATTAAATATTCAATTAAGAACCTTATATGGTGTCCGCGATTATTGCCGCTGCCGGTGAAGGCATCCGAATGAAGGGTCCAACCCGTAAACAGTACCTGGAACTTTCCGGAAAACCTGTTTTGTCTTATCCGTTAATTGCCTTTGATGATTGCGCTTTGATTGATGAAATTTTTCTTGTTATTCCCAAAGAAGATATCAGTGACTGCCGCAATAATATCATTTCCTTGCTTGATCTCAAAAAAAAGGTGTACCTCGTTCCCGGCGGTGCTCACCGCCAAGATTCGGTCTTTAACGGGCTTTTGTCCGTTAGCAACAAGACAGATATTATCGTCATCCATGACGGTGTTCGTCCATTTATTCGATCTGAAGATCTGACCGCGTGCATTCTCTACGCAAAAGACGTTGGTGCCTGCATTTTGGGGACGCCTGCCAGCGATACGCTAAAACGGGTCGAAAAATCTCAGATAATTAAGGAAACGTTGGAGAGGGAAAATATTTGGCTCACCCAAACCCCCCAGGCCTTTAAATATGATTTGATATTAAAAGCCCATGAAGCTGCCAGGCATGATGGGGTCATCGGCACTGACG
>JBAUWG010000187.1:0-2929 GCA_049583675.1 Desulfobacterales bacterium
GTTCCAGCTTTTTTGTGCAGACAAACCGACTTAATAATAGAAATTGCCAAAACCGGGAAACCCCTGAACATTAAAAAAGGACAATTTCTCGCGCCATGGGATATTATCAATGTTGTGGAAAAGGTGACCTCCGCAGGAAATCGCCGGATCCTGATCACGGAACGCGGAACGATGTTCGGCTACAACAATCTCGTGGTCGATTTTCGGGGTATAAAGATCATGCAGGATACGGGCTGGCCGGTGATATTTGATGCAACACACAGTATTCAGCTTCCCGGCGGTGCCGGCAAAAGTTCCGGAGGACAGCGTGAGTTTGCCTCAACCCTTGCCAATGCGGCGGTCGCCGCCGGCGCAAACGGCGTGTTTATGGAAGTTCATCCCGACCCCGACAACGCATTGAGCGACGGACCGAATTCACTAAGACTTGATGACTTGTATGAACTGCTTTCCCGGCTCAAAGCCATTCGAGAGTCGCTAAACAATAAATAACTTACAATCGAGAATTATCTCTCAATTGTATTAAAGTTTAACCATTAAGTTTTCGATATTATAAACAGAAATCGCAGATGGTGATAGACAGGTTAAAAAGCATAAAACTTCTTCTTCTTGATGTTGACGGCGTTCTCACCGACGGTGGCATCGGTTATAACGACAACGGCACGGAAACAAAGGTTTTTAATTGTAAAGACGGCCTCGGTATAAGACTTCTTACGGAGGCGGGTATTCATCTGGGCATCATTACCGGCAGACGCTCAAACGCTCTTTTCAATCGTTGCAGAGAACTTGGCATCGATCTCATTTACGACGGCATCTCCGATAAGGCCGACGCATTTAACCAGGTATTGGATCGAACCGGTTGTTCCGACGAAGAAGTGGCCTGTATGGGTGATGACTTGCCTGATCTTGTTTTGATGAGACGCGCAGGGATTTCAATCGCCGTTGCAGATGCCCATGCCACACTTCGTGAAAATGCGGATATCATCACTTCGGCTAAGGGAGGTCACGGCGCAGTGAGAGAAGCCTGCGAAGCCATATTAAAAGCCAAAGGGCTATGGGAAAGCATTTTGGAACGTTTTTTGGTATGAAATCAATAAAGAATACGCATCGAATAAAGTTAAATATTTTATTGATCTCGATCATTCTTCTTGCATTCGGCGTTATCTTGACAGTGTTCTTAAATTATCGCAATGGTCTGGAAATAAACGACGTTTCCGGGACCATTGGTTCGGATAAAGCGAACATTTCCATTGGGAAGGCGCATCAGACCGCCACACGAAACGGAATAAAGGAATGGAGCCTCGATGCCGCTTCTGCAGATTATATGACGGATAAAAAACAGGCGGTTTTTAAGGATCTTTCTGTAACATTTTTCCTTAAAGATAACACCAAAGTATTTGTCACAGCCGACCGTGGACTTTTAAAAACAGATTCCAACGATATGGAAATATCCAAACATGTTGTGGTAAAATATACACAATTCAAATTAAAGTGTGAAAATTTGTACTACGAGCATAAAAAACAAATCATTTTCTCAAACGTCCCGGTGAATATTACCGGAGATTCATTTCAGCTTGTTGCAGACGCCATGTCACTCAATCTAAATACCAACAAGACTTTGCTTGAAGGAAAAGTTAAAGGGACCTTTCGTGGTGGCATCACACTTTAATCAACATTATTTCAAGCTGTTAGGATATTGGACCACGATTTTTTGTCTGATTTTAGGCGCTGTGATACATTTTGTACATGCACAGGACACGCCACAAAATCACACGAAAATAAGTGCTGAAAAAACCAACATAATTCATGTCACATCAGACAAACTGATTTCTTACAACAAGGCCGGTTATGCTGAATTTATCGGAAATGTAACAGCGACACAAAAAGACACCGTCATCACAGCCGACAGGCTCAAAGTTATTTTTAAAAAAAATATTGCCAACAAGGGACCTCTTTCTGTAGATGAAGAATCGATTCATGAACTCATTGCCAAGGGGAATGTTAAAATAAAATTTGACAACAGGGTTGCAGTTACGCAACAAGCCGTATACAATACAGACACTATGGTGTTGGTCTTGACAGGAGATGGTTCAAGAATCACCAGCGGAAAAGATTCTATCTCCGGAGAAAAAATAACCTTTTACAGAGCAGACGGTCGCGTGAATGTCGAAAGCGGGAATAAAAAACGAGTGGAAGCAGTATTCTATTCCGGCCAACAGGGAAAAAAGTAAGTGGCCACTTTGTCTCTTGAAAATCTTGTCAAAATATACAAAGGCAAGCAAGTGGTCAACGACGTCAACATGGAAATTAAAAACGGCCATGTTGTCGGCCTACTCGGGCCAAACGGCGCGGGCAAAACGACAACCTTTTATATGACGGTGGGAATGATAAAGCCGGACCAGGGACATGTATTTATTGATGATGAGGATATCACGGATTTTCCGATGTATGTGAGGGCTCGAAAGGGCGTCGGCTATCTTCCACAGGAGACCTCGGTTTTTAAAAAATTGACCGTGAAACAAAATATCCTGGCGATACTCGAAATGGTATCTAACACCAAATCCATTCGGGAAAAACAAGCAGAGATGTTATTAGATGAACTTGGCATAAAACATCTTAAGAACCAAAAGGCCAATCTGCTTTCAGGAGGAGAACGCCGGCGCTTGGAAATAACGCGCGCTCTGGCTACAAATCCGTCATTTATTTTACTGGATGAACCTTTTGCAGGCATAGACCCTTTGGCGGTTATCGATATCAAAAATATCATTGTCCATCTCAAAAACAGAGGTATCGGTATTCTTATTTCCGATCATAATGTTCGAGAGACGCTCGAGGTCTGTGACAAAGCCTATATATTAAATGACGGAAAAATTATCGAATCCGGCAGACCGGAAAAAATAGTCAACAGCGAAACCGCTCGGCGGATATATCT
>JBAUWG010000188.1:0-5649 GCA_049583675.1 Desulfobacterales bacterium
CCCCAGTTGTGCAATGGAAAGACCGGTTTCCGGGTCTTTGACACGGTCTAAAACCGCATCGATCTTTTGTTTCATTTTTGGCGTCATCATGATTACATGCCTTTATTTTTCCTCATAAAAGGACCGAAACTCACAACCAACCTTTAACACAAATAAAAATTTTGGGCCAGGCCGTTTATCGGTTTGTCGATCCGTCATTCTTGCCCAATCTCGCATTAAACAGCCTTGCAAAAAGCCATCAAATCCAGTAGAGATAAAATTTTTCTACCATCATGATTAAAGGGTATGCTTAATGGACTCTCGTGAATCTCGTATCCTTGTTGCCACTTGTTACGGCCATTTTATGAGCCATTTCAATATGCTGGTTTTTCCCGCAGTGGTTCTGCCCCTGGCCAATCGGCTGAACATGAGCATGGGATATATCTTGAACCTTTCCTTCTGGATGTATTGTCTATTCGGGATTACCGCCCTCCCCTGGGGAATCATCGCCGACCGTTGGGGCAGCAAAACCCTCTTTCTGATCTTCTATCTCGGCGCCGGTCTCAGCGGTTTGGCGGCATCGGCATGGATCGACCAGCCATCAAAGTTCTCCCTGGCTTTGGCAATGATCGGACTTTTTTCAGGCATATATCATCCCATCGGCTTGGGGATGATTTCCAAGGGAATCAAACGGCTCAGTTTGGGAATGGCATACAACGGCATGTTCGGAAATCTCGGACTGGCCACGGCCCCGCTGTTGACCGGTGTGGTCAATTGGCTTTGGGGACCTTCTGCGGCGTATCTCTTGCTGGGCGCATTGAATCTTCTGGGTGTCGGTCTGATCGCTGTTTTGCCGCGAATGGAAGTCCATGTATCCGACGGCAAAAGTTCCGGAGATGGGAACGGAAACGGCTTTTTAGCTGCATTTCTCATCCTCCTGGTGGCCATGATGCTGGGCGGCGTTGTTTATCGAGGCGCAACAGTCATACTTCCGGCCTATTTCGAATTGAAAAATCAAGCGATTTTTCATTGGATTCATTCGGCTGCCGGGGTCGGCCTGTCGAAAAACCTGGTGGCCACCACCATCGTTTCCTTTATTTTCATCGTGGGGATGTTGGGTCAATACACCGGCGGTCGAACAGCGGAGCGCTTTGATCTCAGGTACTGTTATCTTATATTTCATGCCATCACCATTCCCGCGGCGTTCTTAATGGCAACAGCCGCGAATTTGCCCTTAGTCATTCTGGCGCTGATCTACTTTTTCTTTTTGCTCGGCATGCAGCCCATTGAAAATACACTCGTCGCAAAATTTACGCCAAGAAAATTTCACCACTCAGCCTATGGATCAAAGTTCGTGCTCACTTTCGGTGTGGGTGCCCTTTCGGTAAAAATGATTAAGGCCATCGAGACGGCTTTTAATATTGAAGCGGTTTTTTATGGCCTGGGATTGACTTCCGTCGTTCTCGTAGGGGTCATCGTCATTCTGATTTTTTGGACTCGGCGAGATGAAAGATATTCGAGTTAGATAGTGTCCATCCATAAATGAGGATTTTTGTTCGAAATCCCCCGTTGGAAAGAACGGGATAAAAAGGCATGCGAAAAAAAATAACCGCTGGTCGAATCAGCACGTATATGGATAAAAGTGGTGATAACAATAACCGGCGGGATCACTGTACTATGCTCAGTATCGATCATACATCCTGATAATCTCGCCGGTTCCTTTTCCTTCGACACTTTTGACATAGCCGTTGATGACTTTTCTCATGGGTATGGGATTGTGACCGGGGAAATAGGTCTCATATTGTTGTACGGCATCCTCAACCAGACCCGACGACACGACATTAATTCTAATCCCGTTTTTCAATTCCAAGGATACCGCTTTGACAAAACTGTGAATGCCGCCATTAACCATTGCGGCACTTGTCGTTAACGTCACAGGATGATCGGCTAATATCCCCGTCGTCAGCGTAAAAGAGCCCCCTGAATTCAGATAATTCTGTCCAATTCTAACCAGATTCACCTGCCCCATTAATTTACTGTTCAATCCGATGTAAAAGTCTTCTTCGGTCATTGAATCAAAGGCTGCCCATTTGGCTTCGCCGGCGATGCAGATCACTGCATCGACGTTCCCAATGGATTCAAACATTCTTTTGATAGATTGACTATCGGCAATATCTACGCTGACATCGCCGGAATTTCTTCCGCCAATGATGACCTCATGTTTTTTTGAGAAATGATCGCTCACCTTTTTGCCGATGGTACCTTTGCCGCCGATGATACAAATTTTCATGATGACTCCGTTTAATTAGTAAATACGCCTGAACTTGACTTAAATCAACGCAGGATCAGAGACTTCCGCCGGATGGTTCACAATAATAGTTCGCAGTTTACATTCAGGTGTTAGATTATTTTTCAGCCATCAAAAAGTTTAATCAACAGATCAATACCAAACCGCAAACATTTGCCATTTTGGTTGCGGTTGAATCCGTGTCATGAGTGATCCAGTTCATCTTCCATCCGGCTGTTTTAAAAAGTTTTGCCACATCGATTCCGAATCCGGACATCGAAGGTCTGGCATATCGAGGATTTCTGCATTTTCCTTTTTCAGAAAGCGCGAGACATTCAGCGTCGTCATGGCAAAAAATTTTTTTGCATGAACCGCCTGCATAGGCTTTCGCGCTCGCAAACCCCATTTTAACGGCAGATGTCTCGATGCCGGCGGCTATTTCGTGAAGCAATTGAAATAACTCTCGGCGTTCACTGGAATAAAGCATTCCAGAAGGAACGTCGATTTTGAAAAAAATGGCCCGGTTGAATTTTTCAAGCTTCTTTTTGAATTCAAAAGGTCCCGAAACATGAGGAGGGCAGCTTTTTGACAATCCGTAATTTTCGCATCGCGGCTCCCGGCACATGTCGGCGAGACGATTGTCAACGACAATATCTTTTGTTGGAATAACCTTAGCCTCACTGGCGCCCGACTTTTGTGCATCTTGAATTAACGCTTTTAGTTTGTTGTTCAGATTCATGGTGATTGGAAGCCATATCAAATAAATTTTTCAATTGTATCTTTTTGAAATCGGTGCTTCCCGGTGGACAGTTTCCGCCGACGTCGTCCGTTAGTCCTCGTCGGTAACGATCTCCCCGGTGACGTTGTCAACGATCACGGGAGTTTCAAAGTAGGTCACCGTCGGCAAAGCCCCATACTTATCGAAGATAAATTGCTTCCATTCATTTGTGTAAAGGCGCTCGGCGTCCTCTTGTGAATTCCACAGATACATTCCGCCCGCTGTCCCGCCATCTTTTGAAAGAACGTAATACTTACGAATCAGCCCATGAATCTCTCTGTACTTAGGCGCGGTACCCAAAAAAATCTCGCGTGCCTTTTCGCGAGAAATCGGTTTTGGAAGCTTGAACTGTATAAGTGCTGTAATCATATCGATTTCCTTTTTAACGTTAATGGTTTGCGTCTTCACATAGTCCGTCAACCAGCTCGGCAATACCCATTCGCCACTATTTTTCAATTTACAACAGCGGCGCAAAAAGACGCCCTGCGCCCTCGATAATGGCGAGAGATGAGCTCCGGCGAGGCTCCCGGACCCTGCATTCGGCCATCAGCAACTGCATCCAGGCATCCAAACTGTCAATGACATCCGGCGAATATATGCACAAAGCCACTTCATAGTTGAGCATCAGACTGCGAATATCCATGTTGGCCGAGCCGGTCACAGCGACAACATCGTCGATGAGCAACGCTTTGGCGTGCAGCATGCGGGGGCGATAGAAAAGTACATTGGCCCCGGATTCCTGGAGCTGAGACAGGTAACCCTCACGGGCCAGATCCGCCAGGCGATGATTCGATCTTTTGGGAATGATAAGGCGCAGGTCGATGCCTCTTCTGGCGGCCATGCAAAGTGCTTCCAGTAGTAGATCGTCCGGCACGAAATAGGGGGTGACAATCCAAACCCGGCGCCTTGCCCGGAATAATGCGCCAAGCAATGCATCACGCAAAGCGTCATCTTCCACATCCGGACCGCTGGCCATGAACTGCAGCACCGTGCCGGGGGCTTCCTCCTTGTATCCGCTTGGAGGCTTGTTACTGTCAAGGTTCTCTTTAGCCGCAAATTCCCAGTCTGATCGGAATATCTCGTATACCTGTGCAACGGCCGGCCCGTCGATGTGCAGTGAAAGGTCCTGCCAGTAATCGACATTTTTGTTGGGCCCCATGTATTGATGAGCGAGGTTCATGCCGCCGATAATCGCCGTCGCGCCGTCCACCAGCAATATTTTACGGTGATTTCTCAAGTTGGCGCGTCCACGGAAAGGCAGGTGCAGCATCGGCATGAAAAAAGCCGTCCGACCGCCGGCGTTTAACAATGGTAAAAGGAAGCTTCGACGGATTTTTGCGCAACCGAGCGCATCCAGCAGAAGAAAGACACTTACACCCTGGGCGGCTTTTTGAGCCAGATTTTCGATGATCACCTTGCCGACTGAATCTTTACCGAGAATAAAGGTGGCGATATGAATCGTGTGCGTTGCACTTTGGATCAACGCCAGTGTTTTTCGATACGCCTGCTCTCCTCTATCAAGAATCTCGACTCTGTTCCCCTGAGTCAGCGGGAATCCTCCCCGGAAGATTTCCGAGGTCAAAGGCTGATATAAACGATCATGCGGCGACTGCGCCGGAGAAAAAACCGGGAGCATCTGTTTTGAGGCGGTCATGTATGTCATTTTGCGGCCCCCGAAAATCAAGTAAAGCGGCACACCGATATAGGGGACAAAGATAATGGCCATTAACCACGCCAGTGTGCTCGCGGGCGATCTTCGTTGTTTCAAGATATGCGCCAGCAGCACCAGGGCCAGGATAAATCCCAGAGACGGTAAAAAATGTATGAATAGGGTAAGCAGATTCATCTTGTTGAATTTCAAGCCACCGGTTATGTACGGGCTATCCGCAGATTTTGATCAGTGAATGGATATCCTGTTGGTCTTTGAGTTTTTCAAAGCCTTCTGCAACCATACTGGGAATAAACTCCGTGGCATCGTATTCCGCGATACCGGTTTGATAAGATAGTCGTAATTGAAGCTTTGATATTTTATTAAAATGGCTTGAAATGATCCTTCACCGGGTCTTCCCGCAAAACAAACCGTATTGATTGTACGATCTGTAAAGAAAAGCATAAAATTAGGATATCAAAGTATTACCGCGGACCGGCCCTCATATGTCATAATCGTTTTCATCATCCGGATATTGTTCAGGCGAATCTCCGACTTTTTTCACGATTTTCGGATATCCCTTCGAGTCGGATACATCTTCAATTTTTAGAACACTCAATTCATGCCACCAATCATCTCCAAAATCAAAGAGGTAGTAAAATTTATCCTTTTCGGCTAAATCTAAATCCCGTAGTTTCGTTATTTCAGCGTTGTATCTTTTCTGGTGTGTGAACCCGAAAGAATTCTCCAGGTTCATGGGATGAGTTATTTCAGGATAGTCATAGATGTACAGCGTATTTTTTATGGGTTTTCCCGTCAGAAAGAAAGAATAAAGGTGTTCTTCATATCTGTCAAACGCCTGAAAAATGGAATCATGCAAATCGGCAAAGCTCTGATGCTCAAGAATCTCGATATTTCTATAGATTCTTTTCTTGTAAAAAAGGGCTGCTTTAATAC
>JBAUWG010000189.1:0-18012 GCA_049583675.1 Desulfobacterales bacterium
TCAAAACCAGACATAAAATTAAAGATATTTGAATATATTTTTTCATTGTCTTTCTCCATTTTCTAAAAACTACAAATCCATATCGACATTTTTTGCTGATATGTGGTCTTTGACATCAAAACAGAAAAAGTGACCCGCGAAGTGAGCGTATGTAAACTAAATCGGAATAATTAATAAGAACTTAAATTTAGGCATATTACATCATATTATATCACTTATGACTTTAATTATTTAAGCAAGGGGCGTATCGAGAATTAATTGACGGATCGGCATATTCAAGATCGATTGGTTACCAAAATAAGCATTGCACGACACGATGTCAAAGCTCAGGCAGGTCGCCTTCAAGGCGCATCCGTTTCGGGGCTGCCGTACCCGCCGCCGCCGGGCGTCTCGATACGAAGCCGATCCCCCTCGTGAAGCATGGCGGAAAATTTCCCTCCTTTTTGCTCTTTTAATTTTTCTCTGAAAATGACGTTTTTTCCCACCGCACCCGGTTTTCCGCCAAAAAGTCCGTAAGGCGGGATCTTTCTTCTTTCAGACAAAACCGTCACTTCGGCATCCGTCAGCAATTCAATTTCGCGAACAACACCGTCCCCGCCTCTGTGCCGGCCGTTCCCTCCGGTTCCGCGCCGTATGGAATACTCGGTGACAAGAAAAGGATAGCTGTATTCAAGGGCTTCCACCGGTGTATTCATGGTATTGGTCATGTGACAATGAACGGCGCTCTCTCCGTCAGATTTTAAAGATGCGCCCAGGCCGCCGGCGATGGTTTCATAATATGCAAAAGGACGGCTGTTTCTCGGATCGATGCCGCCGATGGTCACGTTGTTCATGGTTCCCTGACTTGCGGCGGGGATTTGATCCGGAATGGCATGGGAAAGGGCTCCCAATACCAGATCCACAATCCGCTGGGACATTTCCACATTGCCGCCGGCGACGGCTGCCGGGAAACAGGCGTCCACAACGGTCCCCTTTCGGGTGATCACCTCGATGGGCCTCAGGCATCCTGCATTGGTGGGAATATTTTGGGTCACCAGCGAGCGAAAAACGTACAGAACCGCCGAAAGGGTGATGGCATATACCGCATTGATGCTTCCTTTTACCTGAAGATCGCAGTCGCTGAAATCGAGGATTGCCGAATCATCTTGAATGGTTATTTTAACGGTCAATTTGATGGTGCGATCCGAAATGCCGTCGTCATCCATAACATCTTCGAAGGTATAGACACCGTCCGGAATTGTTTGAATGGTCGTTCGCGTAAGACGTTCTGCATAGTCCGTCAGGGCGCCGGCATAAAACCGGGTTTTTTCAAGCCCGTACTTTGTAATGAGTTCCTCGGTTCGTCGCACACCCGTGATATTGGCCATGATCTGGGCGGCAAAGTCGCCTTCCCGCTCCATGGGTGTTCGAACATTATTCAGCAAAAAGCCCATGATTTTTTTATCGATGGTTCCTTTTTCCACCAATTTCAGGGCCGGAATGATCAGGCCCTCCTGAAATATCGAGGTGGAAAGCGGCATGGATCCGGAACTCATGCCGCCCACGTCCGCATGATGCGCCCGGTTGGCAACGAAAAACACAGGGGTTTCACGGGTTGAAAAAACAGCCGATACAAGTGTAATATCAGGTAAATGAGTTCCTCCTTTAAAGGGATCATTTAAGATCACCATATCCCCTTTTTCCCACGTGACACTCTTAATGGCCGCTTTGACCGACATGGGCATTGAACCTAAGTGAACCGGGATGTGCGCTGCCTGGGCAATCATGTCTCCCGATTGATCGAATACGGCACACGAAAGGTCGCGCCGCTCCTTTATATTGGGTGAAAAGGCGGTTCGGGTCAGGGTGACCCCCATCTCCTCAGAGATGGATGCAAATCGATTTTTAAAAACCTCTAAAAGTATCGGGTTGACTTCCATTGCGGCCTCTATTCTTCTCTTTCTTCCGTCATGATCTCCATGACCATATTTCCGTATTCATCCACGTGGGCCGAAGCAAACGGCGGGATGACAAGTGTTGAAGAATATTCTACCACCACCGCCGGACCCTTGATTCGGTTTCCGCTTTTCAGTTTTTCCCTGGCGATAATTTTCGTTGGCACATATTGATGATCAAACACCACCTCGCTGTCTCCGAGATACGCATCAGACGGGGGGTTTTTTTGAAATTTTTCCCATTTTTTGAATTCGGGTTTTGTCGACATCCCCCTTGCCCGAAGCCGGATATTGACGATTTCGATCGCCTTGTCGTCATTTCGGTAACCATATGTTTTCTCGTGAAGACCTTGAAATTTTTCCACATAATCCTTGTCAAAGGGAACCCTAATTTCATACGATTGGCCCTGATAACGCATGTCGAGATATCTTTCGAGAAAGATTCTCTCTTTAGAAATTCCCTCGGCCCGAAGATCTTTCTTCCCCTTCTGCTCAAGGTCATAATACGTCCCGGACAGCGACGAAAAGGAGACATCCTCCTGGTTCTGCATGATCGTTAATGAATAGTCCTTGATCACATCCGCCATGAGCATGCCCATGGCGGAAAGGATGCCCGGATTTTGAGGAAACAGCACCTTGGGTATGTTCAGAAGTCTTGCCAAAAATGCGGCGTGCATCCCGCCGGCGCCGCCGAATGAAAACAGGGTAAATTCTCTGGGATCATATCCGCGTTCCACGGAGATCACGCGGATGGCGCGTTCCATGGCGGCATTGGTCACATCGAGGATCCCTTCGGCCAGTTCTTGCGGGGTCAGCTGTGTGTTTTTGACCATTTTATCGAAATAGGATGCCAGACGTTCCTGCTTCAATGCCATTTTGCCGCCGAGAAAGTGTTCGGGAATCAATCTTCCCAGATAAAGATTGGCATCGGTAACGGTGATGCGCTCTCCTTTGCCGTAACAGATGGGGCCGGGATCGGCGCCGGCACTCTCCGGACCCACCTTGAGGGCTCCGGCATCATCCAGCCTTGCGATGGAACCGCCGCCGGCGCCCACCGTGTGAATATCGATCATGGGCACTTTTACTGGATACCCGGAAATGCCGGATTCCAGGGTTAAAGACAGGTCTTTGTCAATCAATGAAACATCGGTGGAGGTTCCGCCCATGTCAAAGGTAATCAAGGTGGTGGTTCCGGTCATCCTGCCGATCTCGTAGGCCCCCACCGCTCCTCCGGCAGGTCCTGAAAGAATCGTTCTCACCGATTCCTTCATGGCCGTCTCCACCGAGATGCTGCCGCCGTTGGATTGCATAATCCCCAAAGTATCTCCCGGGTCCAGGTTGTTGATCAGGTGTCCGATATACCGCTTCATCTTCGGAGAAACATAGGCATTCATCACGGTGGTAGATGTTCGCTCAAATTCTCTGAACTCGGCCAGGATTTCATGGGACAAAGAAATCTGGAAGCCGAGCGGTTCGAGCAATTCTTTGATTTTTTTTTCGTGTATCGGATTCACATAAGAAAAAAGAAAGCACACGGCCACTGATTCGACATCCAGTTCCTTGAGGCGCAGACCGATGTCTTCGGCGGTTTCTGTATCCAGCGTCGTAAGTTCTTCGCCGGTCTGGATCATTCGGCCGTAAAGTCCGAATCTCAATTCCAAAGGAATGATGTGGGGCTCCTTTCGATAGGCCAGATCATAGAGGCGGGAACGATTCTGGCGTCCGATTTCGATGATGTCTTCAAACCCTTTATTGGTGATCAAGGCGCATCTGGCGCCGTTCCTTTCGAGAATGGCATTGGTGGCCACCGTCGAACCGTGTATGATCTTTTTTCTTGTTGGTCGTAGCTTTTTTAGCGAAGACCGATCTTTTCCTTCGGCAAGGTGATTCAAACCTTCTATAATCGCCTGAGCCGGATTTGCAGGGGTCGAGAGCACTTTATAAACCCCCCACTGGTCGCCGTCTCTGTATACGAAGTCGGTAAACGTTCCGCCGGTATCCACACCGATAATCATTGATAACTCCCGCTTTGGATTGATGGTGCTATCGTAAATGACGAATGGAGAGAAAGTGGAAACAGAAAAAAAAAATTATCACGAAAGCACGAAATTTTAAAAACTCGAAAAAGGATGTATTATTTCGTGTTTTCGTGCTTTCGGACTTTCGTGATTCGCGTTCTGATATAAAATAACAAAAATTTATTTTATCCGCCGAAAGAATCCTCGGCGATCTCTATTGCGGCGCCGTTGAGAGTTAGAATAGCCTTCATCTTTCCGTAAGTGATCGGAAGAATTGAATAAATGAAAAATTCGGCGCTTTTGACTTGCCCTTCGTAGAAGACGGCATCCTTTTTCTTTGGGTTGGTTTCCAGTTTTCGGGCGGCGACCGCTGCCCGCCAAAGGAGCATCCACGCCATCACCACATCACCGCAAACCTCCATGAACGGATGCGCGAAAGCAAATGCACTCAAGACCTTTGGCGACATGGCCATTGTCCCCATATGAAGGGCGACTTCTCCCAGTTTGTTGACCGCCGCCTCCAATTTGCCCGCAAAATCCTCCAGTCCCCGGGTATCCATTGCCATGGCAATGGTTTCTTGGATCTTACCCAAAAGATCCATCACGGGTTTGCCTTTGTTGAGCCCCAGTTTCCTTCCCAGAAGATCCATGGCCTGAATTCCGTTGGTTCCTTCATAGAGCATGGTAATCCGGCAATCCCGCAAGAGCTGTTCCATGGGATAATCCTTGATATAACCGTAGCCGCCGTACACCTGAACGCCGTGACTGCATACCTCGAAAGCCCGATCGGTGACATATCCTTTGGCAATGGGAATGAGTACATCGATGATGCCCTGATAGGTTGATTTTTCTGGTGCATCTTCTGAAATTTCAACGCGGTCTTCGCACATTCCGACATAATAAAGAAGACTTCTCATTCCTTCGACATATGTCTTCATGATCATGAGCTGGCGCCGGACATCAGGATGCTGAATGATCGGGACCGGAGATGCATCTTGATCCATCATCTGCAAAAGATTTTTCCCCTGGACCCTTTCTCTGGCATAGTTTACGGCATACATGTATGCGGACGACGCGCAGGCCAGTCCCTGAAGACCCACCAGCAGCCGGGCTTCGTTCATCATCTGAAACATGGCGCGCATCCCCTTGTTCTCCTCCCCCAGCAGCATCCCCCGGCAATTTCCCTTACCGCCGAGAGCCAGCGAACAAGTCCCATTACCGTGAATTCCCATTTTCTCTTCAATACCTGTACACACCACGTCATTGGGCTCGCCAAGGCTTCCATCGTCATTGACCCATATTTTAGGCACAATAAACAGTGAAATCCCTTTGGTCCCTTCCGGGGCGCCCTCGATGCGGGCCAATACCGGATGAATAATGTTTTCAGCCAGATCGTGTTCTCCGCCGGAAATAAAAATCTTATTTCCGGTTATCAAATAGGTCCCATCGTCATTTTTAGCTGCAGATGTGGTGAGCGCTCCCACATCCGATCCTGCCTCAGGCTCCGTGAGCACCATCGATCCGGTCCACTCACCGGTATACATTTTGTGGAGAAAAAGCCTTTTTTGTTTCTCCGTTCCAAAAGATTCTATCAATTTTCCGGCGCCATGGGTCAGCCCCACGTAGATCATAAATGCATAGTTTGCCCCCACGAGATAATCGTTGGCCGCCAGGGCAACCGTGGTGGGCATCCCCTGCCCTCCCCAATCGGGGTCTGCCGTCATGGCCACCCATTCGCCTTCTCTCAAGAGTTCGTAGGCCCGGTGGAAAGATTCCGGAACGATCACTTGTCCGTTATCGAACTTGCATCCTTCCCGATCGCCGATTTCCCGGGTGGGAAGGATCTCTTTTATTGCCAGGTTGCGCGCCTCGGACACAATCATATCCACGGTCTTTTGATTAAAATCGGCAAACAGTTCGGTTCGGCCCAAATCTCCGACCTGCATCTGCTCGTGAAGTACGAAATCGACATCCCTTCGATCTGCGATGTATTGTGCCATGTTAATATTTCTCCTTTAATAGGTCTTGAAAAATCTGTCTCTCTGGATAAGGTCCGAAATAGATAGCCTTTCCTTGGAGTTTTGTAGCTAAAATCACAAATTACAAGCACCAAATTACAAATAAATCTCAAATCTCAATATCCAATGACCAAAACCTTTAAAGACGAATCATTGTTTGAATATTCGAATTTCGGTCATTGGGATTTGCCTGCCCTGTTAAATAAATCGAAGATTTCATGCAAAACATTATTTAACAGGCTGAAATATTTGGAATTTGATATTTGGAATTTCAGTAAGTCAATCTTCTCCGTCATTCATCAGACGGATCATACGATTCAAATATCGCGGGCGATGTTGTGCCCGATGCCTCTCATAAAAAGATCCACGAGGGGATCCGCCATGGTAACGAGATTGTAATTTGAACCCGCGTAAAGCCAGGTGTTGATCACCTCGTCCACCGCACCCAATATGAAACGCTTCACGAGCCCCAGATATAAATCTTTTCGGATGGCACCTTCTTCCTGGCCCTGCTCGACAATTTCGGCGATGATATCGAGATACATTTTCGACATCTCTTTTATCTGTTCTTCAATCAGCCGGCTGTTCTGATGCGTTTCAACCCGATAGACCATCGCCATGTTCCGGTCGTTCTGAAATTCCTCGAGATGTCGCCGAACCAGGTTGCGAAGTTTATCCACAGCGGTATCCGCACGGTCGACCTCTTCTCTGAAGCGGCCAAAAGCCTGTCTGGCTTTATAACTGAAAAACTGAACTAGGATATCTTCTTTATTTTTGAAATAAAGATAAATGGTACCGTCCGCAACCCCGGCTTCCTTTGCGATCTGGGAAACCGTTGACTGAAAAAATCCTTGTTCGGCAAATACTTTGACGGCGGCTTCAAGGATTCGATGATACTTGGTGTTGCTTTGTTCTTTGGTACTGATGACCAGCCTCCCTGCTCCGAATGTTTCACGAGCTAATAGACTTGGGTGCCTAAAGTTTAGTAGGATCCATTATTAAAACTTTAGCTCATTTTAGGCACTTTCATACGTATGAATGAACATTCATTCATTACCAGGCGAACCACCAAATGTCAAGTGAAATAAAGAAAACGGAAACTTTGACTTGAATAGATATGAAGGAGAATTGGGAGTTATGAAAGAAAACCCTTCTCGGTTATTGAAGTGGAGAACTCAAGATCTTTGTCCCTTCAAATGAACGCATATTCATTTTTGATGCCGGGGCGCGATCAAAATCATGGAGAATGCGTCTGCATTTTCTTTGAAAAATTTTCTGTTGGACAGGGCAATGAGTTCCAAATCCGTATCGCCGTTATTTTTCAAGGTATGGGCGACGCCCTCTTTGATCTTGATCAATACGGCGCCCGATCCGGTGAATTCCTTTGTTGAAATCTGCGCCGTATCTTTTCCTGCCCAGGCCAGGGTCCAGACATCCGAATATGAAATAATCAGCATCTCTTTGGTTTGCCGGTGATAATGATTTCCCCGGACGGCATTGGGGTGAATTTTTCCGAAATGGATATTTTGAATTTTATCGAGAAATTGCAGGTCCGCAGCAGCGACATTGTATAAATCGCCTCTGATACCACCATAATTTTCAATGGCCTTGATCTCAATATCTTGCATTGGTTACCCTCAAAAAAATCGGAAACCCGCTGTTCTAAGCGCCGCGATCGCCTCAAGTGATTTTCCCGCCGGCATCAAAATATAATCGGTGTCGTAGGTCGATACAACAAAAATGCTGATTCGGGCCTCGGCCAGCACCTTCGAAATGCTTGCCAGGACACCGACGGCATTCAGATCCAGGGGACCGGATACTTTGATGCAGGACCACCCCCGGCGGCATTGTTCACTGCTTATGTCCAATGAATCCCGGCACACAATGGAAAGTTCTTCATCTGTTTTGACAATACCGAACATCGCTTCGCTAAAAACCTCATCCGGAATTCCATGGGAGGGGCTGAACCTGTGTATTGCAAAGGTATCGTCCAACATTTCTAACTTCAATTGTGGCATTTATCTATCTTTTGAACTTGAGGGTTGCACACCAAGTAGCTTCCGGCCCGGAAGGAATATTGGAACGATGGAAGGTTGGAATAATGGGTTCAAAGGAATTTTATCGTTTTGATAAAAAGACTTTTTCCGCTTTAAGACCCAATTTTCCATTTTTCCAATATTCCACCATTCCATGTCGTGCCGCGACAAGAGAGCGATCGTTAATGGTCTATACTTTCAATACAATCCAGAAATTCCGAGACATATAATTTTATATCAGTGCCCGTTCTCCGAGATTGCCGTATCGATGGTAGTTGAAGCAGATACTCTGTTCCCTGAAATACTGCAGCAACTCGATCCTCCCTTCCATGGACACTTTTGTCCGGGAAATAAAAAATCCGGTTTCGGCCGCTGCTTTAAATAGGGCTTCAGGAACTCGATCCGGCGCTGCATAACGGATCCGATCAATGCCGGAAATCCTGCTCATCAGATTTTGATCAGATTCAAGATCAATGGGTACATCATCCAGAAATCGCCGGCCTTCCGTATCGTATAAAAATGCCGTAGCCGCATTGTTCAATTCCTTGGGCAGGCTCACAAAAGTCTTGCATCCGGCGATCTTGGCCGCAGCAACCCTTGCCAGAACTTCGAACAAGCTGTCGTCCGGATGGAGCCGGATCACCACCGTTCCTACGGGCAGATAACGGACATGATTATCCTGTCCCCGAAGATGGAAGTAATCTTTTTCCCGGGAAAATTCCTGTTCCCAATGGTATAAATAGCTCTTGACGGCCCGGATGATCCTGACAATATCGTTTTTTAACACAGTCGCCGGTCCCCAGTTTTGCTTCAATCTCCATTCCCGAACCAACTGAAGCATGCGGTTATCGGTTTGAACGGCGCCGATACACGGGAGTCCGGTATCCTTAAATTCCATAAATTGGGAAACATAGTTGGGCCCCCCGGCCTTGATGCCGGCCCCCAGTGCTGATTTTCCCATACCCCCGAAAGGCTGCCGCAAGACCATGGCGCCGGTGGTCGAGCGATTGATATACAGATTCCCGGCACGAATCCGTTCTCTCCAGTACTCATGCTCCCGCCGGTCTAAACTCTCCAATCCCGAAGTCAATCCGTAGCCGGTCTGGTTGGCCATTTTTATGGCATGATCCAGGGTTTCGGCGCACATCACCCCCAGCACCGGCCCGAAAAACTCGGTCATGTGGGTGAAGCTCCCGGGTGTGACTCCCCATTTGATACCCGGCGTCCACATATGGGGATTGCCATGAACATTTTCAGGGGCAAGTGCCCAGGATTCACCCGGTTCGAGCCGCGTCAGAGCGCGCTTTAAAACGCCTTGCGGAGGCTGGATCAACGGTCCCATTTTGTTTTCAAAATTCCAGCAGGAGCCCACCGCGAAGCTCGCGGATGCATCGATCAGCTGCCGTTTAAAGACGTCATCCTCATAGACTTCTTTTTCCAGAATCAGCAATGACGCGGCACTGCATTTTTGGCCGCCGTTTCCAAAGGCCGACTGGACCACATGTTTGACAGCCTGGTCGCGATCGGCCATGGCCGTGACAATGGTCGCGTTCTTGCCGCCGGTTTCGGCCGTTAAAAAGACGGGCGGTCTTTGTTTCAAAAGGATCATTCCGGTATCCGTGCCGCCGGTCATGATAATAAAATCCACATCCTCATGTCCGGCGAGCTTTGCCCCGCTCGTCGATCCGGAACACGGCAGAAATTGCAAAACATTTTTGGATACGCCCGCTCTAAAGAAACATTGGCATAACTCCCAGGCGGTCAGGACAGCCGCGGATGATGGTTTGAATATCACCGTATTGCCGGCGGCAAGAGATGCGGCAATTCCGCCGCAGGGAATGGCGATAGGAAAATTCCAGGGAGAAATCACCACTCCTACCCCCTTTCCGCTGCATCGAATGTTTTCGAAATCCGAGAAAAGCTTTGCGGAAAATGGATAATACTCAGTGAAATCGACGGCTTCCGAAACTTCCGCATCAGCTTCCTTGAATATTTTGCCGGTTTCGGCGGCGGCGGCTCCGATAAGATCTCCCCTGGCCTTGCGGAGCTCCACCGCCACCCGGCTGAGGATTTCATGGCGCTGACGGATATTTTTTGAACGCCACCCATCCGGATCGTTCTTGGCCGCAGCCAGGGAACGATCCACGTCCGCATCCAGCGCCTGTGCATAGACCGCCACACGGATTTCTTCAGGCAATTGGGAAGGATCCATGCACGATCGCATTGGGCGATCAGTGTATATTTCTTGGCCGGCGGCCACCAGCGGAATGGTTATGGGGTTATCTTGCGGAAGTTTAGACCATTTCTTTCGAATGGACGCTGCCCAATCGCGGTTGGTCGCCAAAGACCAGTCTGTATCCGGCTCGTTGTTGAATTCGTTTTCATGATACGTCCCTATTGTCTCGGGAACGGCGTCTCTCATTCGATCCTGGGTCCGGTTCGGCGAATTATCGACGATATCGATGCGCTCACAGGAAGCAGCAAACTGGTTTTGCAAAAACGCCCAGTCTTCGGATTCGGTTTTAAGATCAAATGAATATCGAAGAAAATTTTCCGCTTCCGTATTTTCATCCAGTCGACGGATCAGATAGGCAATGGCATTGATGAACTGATCTTTTGTAGCAACCGGCGCGTAAAGCATGATATCGCCCGGGAGTTCCTGAATGGCGCGCCGGATATGATCCGCCATCCCCTCCAGCATTTCAAAGGAAAAATACTCGACGACGTTATGCGTCATGGCCAGGCAATAGGCATACGCCAGTTCAAACAGGTTGTGGGAAGCAATGCCCAAATGGACCGCCCGAATGTTTTCCGGAGACATACCGAATCCGACCATTTTTTTATAATTGGCATCCACATCGAGCTTGTTGTCATATGGCGCCAGGGGCCAGTTTCGGATCGCAGACTCAACTTTTTCCATCTCCATGTTGGCGCCTTTGACAATACGGATTCTAATGGGTGCCCCGCCGTTTAGCGTCCGCGCTTTGGCCCAGGCGGTCAGTTGTTGCTGAACCGCATATGAATCCGGTAAATACGCCTGTAATGCAATACCCGCCGTATAATCTTTAAACATCTCTTGATCGAGAACCTGTCTAAATGCCGCCACCGTGATCTCAAGATCCCGGTATTCTTCCATGTCCAAGGTGACGAGTTTCGGGACCTGTGTCCCGTTGTTTCTAAAAAAAGTATTCTCTTTGGCCGCCTGATAAAGCCGGGTAAGGCGTTCTGTTAAAATGTTAACCGTATGATCAAAGGATAGCGGTTCGATTTGGGAATAAATCGTCGATATTTTAATTGAAAGGCACTCGATCTCCGGATTTTTCAAATCATTGATGTATGTGTCGAGCCGTTGCAGGGCTTCCGCCTCTCCGAGCAGGGCCTCTCCCAAATGATTGATATTCATCTGAACGCCCTGTTTTTTTCGTTTTGCGAGATGTGCATACAGCGCGTCGGGTTCGCCCGGAATAATCGCACGGCTGCTGTCGTGACGCATTTTTTCAATGACCTTTGGCACCGAAATACTGGGAATATATCGCCCCAGGCCGAGAAACATCTGCACCAGCAGTTTGTCCACGGATGAAAAAAAATCCGGGACGCCGTATTTTCTGAGCACACTGTTGATCTGATCCGCCACCCTCCCGGGATTATGGGATCGAAAGCTTTGATCGATCATTTTGGTGAGAATGACTTTGTCCATGGGATGGGTCAACAGCCGCATCATTTGCTCGGCAATCCCTTTCTCTTCATCGGTCAACAGCTCATTGGCCCGGTTTTGCCAGCTCTGGGCCAGTGAAATTGCATCATTTATGATGGTTTCATCATGTTTTGGATTCATGTAAAGTTATCTCCTAAACATATCCTTGACAGGAATGCATTGAGCTTATAATTGGATGCCAGCAATTTAGCCCGGATTGCCCGGAAAAAGGAGTCAACGTGAAATGACCGATATTTACAAATTTTTAGACGGCCATCACATCGAATACCAGCGCCATGACCATCCGCCGGTCTATACGGTTGAGGATGTCAACCGCCTGGTTCCCCCTCTCGATGCAGCCAAAACAAAAAGTCTTTTCTTGCGCGATGCAAAAGGCGTAAGACACTTTCTGGTGATTGTGAGTGGTGAAAAACGGGTCGACTTGAAAGCATTGCCTGATCTTCTCAACAGCAGCCGGTTGCGGTTCGGTTCTCCGGATCGCCTCAAGAAATGTCTGGGCGTGGACCCCGGTTCGGTCTCCCTTTTCAGCGCCATCAATGATATGGACATGGCCGTCGAAATTATCATAGACAAGGCATTGTGGCAATCGGACGCGTTTCAGTTTCATCCACTGGTCAACACTGCCACCCTGGTTATTTCAAGGGACAATGTTCAGCGATTTCTGGATCAAACCGGTCACGCCGCCCAAATACTTGACGTCCCGGGGTTGTAGCGCCTTTCAGGACAAGTACGATGGATGAGGGATGAGGGACAAAAGACCAAGGTCTCTATCGTCCATATCCCTATCGAAGCGGTCTTCCCTCCGGGGCGTAGGCCTTACGGGCCAGAGGCCTTCTTCCATCGGCTTTCACCCAACCCAATGCAGCGACTTTTCACTTACGCACCCGTACGGCACGCCACGCACTTGATCTCAATGACGGCGTCCTTGGGCAGCCGGCGGACCTCAACCACCGCCCTTGCCGGCCGATGCGCTAAGAAATATTCAGTGTAAACTTCGTTGAACGCGGCGAAATGGTTCAAATCGGTTACAAAAACATCGACGGCGACAATATCCTTTAAATCATACTCAGCTGCCTTAACGATTTGCAGAAGATTTTCCAGCGACTGCCTGGCCTGAAGCGCAAAATCGGCGCTGACCAGTTCGCCGGTTTCCGGTTGTATGCCGAGCTGACCGCTTACAAAAAGCCAGGGCGCCGCGACGATTCCCTGGGAATACGGCCCGATGGCCTCTGGTGCGCGATCGGTTTGAATCACTTTAGATGTCATGACATTCCCTTTCGTTGCCTCTTCAATTTTTAAATCATTCCCTTATCAGTTTTTTAATTTCGTCCAGAAGCGGCGGCACCAGCGGCCGATATTTGGGCTGAATGGCTTTGTCCCCATGCCAGCTAAATTCAACCGCATCCAATTTTTCAGGGATGAAATGGGTATCACCGGCACCGTATTTATGTTCCGGGTAGTACTCTACCCATAGCATTCGAAGAGGATCGATGTTGAACGCTTTTGTGACGAGGGTGGCGATGTGGCCGCTGCAGCTCCTGACCGAAATAGTGCTGTCTTTAACGTCGGAAACAACGACGATGATCGGTCTTAAATGCATCAAATCTTTCTTGTTTCCTTTTTTGAGGTCATAGATGCGAAGCCTGCATTTTCCGCTGCCGAGTTTTAGCTTGCCGCCCCATCCACTCCAGGCGTATATATCGTCGTAAATCAGCATGGCATCTCGTCAAACAGTGGGTGTGATAGCCTTTGAAGGTTGAACCTGCGGCTATTGGAGCCGCGATGTTCTTGCCTCTAACCAAAAGCGAAGCGCTCCTCAAACCTAATACCGTTGTATTTAATATTCCGATCTTACACTTGAGCGCCACTTACCGCTTGGGCATCAATCTATGCAAATGGTTACCGCGTATGGCCGGGAATTTCATAAGTGGTGCACGAGCCGCTTTGGCAGGTTCGGGTCTGCGATTTGACTCCCTGACGCTTTCCGGAACCCTCCCCCATGCTGTAGCCGGTTGAGCTGAGAACCCGTTCAAGCTCCTCGCACTCACATTTCGGACATTTAAGCTCAATCTCTTCATTTGGGTTCATGACCAGCAGTTCGATAAATTCCTCGCACTTTAGACATTTAAATTCATAAATCGGCATATTTACTCCCAATAAAATCATGTAACGATTTTATGAAACTTCCGTCTCCTGAATGCGGGACGGGATCTATTAAAAAGTTTTATTTTTTATCATCCCCACAAAATTGTCAAGATATACCTGAGTCAACTACCATACGAAAAGCGGGTGAAGAAGATTTCGCAACGCCGTGCTCCTCTTTCCTCTTTTCACTTTTCTCTATCCTATCTCGGGTATCTGAGTGCCTGCCGGCAACCTCACCTCCAATACCGCACCGGCATTGCCGTCATCATCGAGCCTTAATGTGCCGTGATGCTTGGCAACAATTTCGTGGCAAATATACAATCCAAGACCGGTGCCTTTGCCCACGGCTTTGGTGGTAAAAAAAGGTTTAAAAATATTCTGCCGAATCGACCCGGGGATTCCGGGGCCGGTATCTTTGCATGTAAAAACCGCCTGTTTCTTATTCGCATCAAAATGAGTCGAAAGAAAAATCGTCCCATTGGTATCCAACACCGCCTGAATCGCATTTTGGATGATGTTCAAAGCCACCTGACCCAAATTTGCAAAATTCCCCTGGATATCCGGAAGATCCCAAGCATATGATTCAACGATGTTCAGATCAAAATGTTTGTACTGATTGTAAAGAACCCGCAAAGCATCTTTGATGACGGCATTGAGGTTCACCGGTTCTGCATATGTCTGGGTTTGCCTGGAAAGTCCCAGAAGACTTGACACGATCGATCTTGCCCGGACAAGCTCCTTGTCCGCAAACTTGAGATCATCGACCACGTCCGGGTCCGGAGATATATTGGCATCCGGTTGTTCGATATCTTCGATGGCGGACTGGACCAGGCTGGTGACCGTTGTCAGGGGATTGTTCAGTTCATGCGCAACGCCGGCAACCAGCTGACCGATGGCGGCCAGACTTTCCGAACGAATCAATTGTTCCTGGGTTCTCTCCTTTTCGGACAAGGCCTGTTCCAAATCCCGGGTTCTTTCTTCCACTTTTTGCTCGAGCACCTTGTTCATATCCTCAATGACCTTGTAAGAGCGTGCATTTTCAACAGCCAGCGCACTCTGGATCGAGAGGGTTTCAAGAAGATCCATATCCTCCTGTGTGTAAATATCACCGGATCGTTTTGTTCCCAGGACAATGAATCCATTCAACCTTTCCTTGAATGCCATAGGAAGTACAATTTCAGCCTTTAACGTCTCTAGATCCGAAAGCAGGACTTTTGCATCAGCTTCTTTGACCTGTTTGGAAACGTTTCTTTTAACGACCGGTCCCCGACGGATTTTCATCCATCGAATCAAGGGGGTCTCCTGGGGCCATATCGCCGGCGGATCGAAACCGGCAGGTTTTGCATATGCCGAAACATTGATAAAATGCTGTCCGGATGTATTCGACATAAAGACCGCGCAGTGCCTTACCAACATCGTATCCGCCACCGTATCGGTCAGCAGTTTTGCAACGGTGTCATAATCCAGCACAGAGACGATCATCTGGCTGACACGCTTAATGGCTTTCTGGTAATCATACTTTTTCTTGTAGAAAATGCGATCCACGAACTCCTGAACCATGGATTTCAGCGGACCGAAAACAAAAGCGATCAAAAGAAAAAAGAGGACCGGAATAACCATCGAATCTGAAAAGCGGATATTTTTAAACACAGCGCTGGCCAAAAGGATAATCGTGGCATATAAGCAGGTTAAAAATGCGGTCAACAGGGAATAAATGAGGCTTTTTCTGATCAATATCCCCATGTCCAAAAGGTCGTGTTTGAAAAGCCCGACCGCAAAAACAAGCAGCGGGATAAAGCTTAAATTCCCCGGAGGATACAACGGATATCCGCTGACCGTAAAGAAATCCAGTCCGTTCATCAGGCCCATAACGCCGAATCCTGCGAAAAGGTATTTGAGCCGGTTTTTGTGAGCACCGTTGGTTTCGCGACGGATCGCCTGATAAATCAACACCAATACATACAGGATCGCCAGCAGGCAGGCCACACCGAAAAAAGGATACATGACGCCGCCTTTAGCAAAATAACCGAAATAATATTTATGTACGGATTGGACATATAACGGGGTGGGCGTAAAACACATGAGGATAAACGCATAGACATATGCAGACCTGATCAGCCATTTTCGACCTGAGATATTGAGATAAGAATGAAAAAAATGGATAAAGAGCGGAAAAAGATACACGATGAAAAAATGATCCAGGCGACTGAAACGAAGCGCCGCTTCCTTTGAGGAAGTGTTAAAGGCAAAAAGAATGTAAGTATAAAGAAAAGAAGCGAGTATGCAGATGGCCAAAAAAAGGAAGTTGGTTTGGGTCCTTGGACCTCTGAAAATCGCCAGAGCAGCCAGTGAAACAAAGCAGATGAGCGTCAGTAACGGCGGAATGCTGTAAAAGGTCATGGCCCATTCTCCAGCATTTCGCGGGCATGCACCATGGTCGCCTGGGTCATTTTTTCACCGCCCAGCATCCGGGCAATCTCTTTGACGCGTTCTTCGCCGTTCAGGCGCTTGATCAACGTCTTTGTCCTGCCGTTTGAAACATGTTTTGAAATGCTGAAATGATGATCCCCGAATTTGGCGATCTGGGGCAAATGGGTAATGCAGATAATCTGGTGACGGTCGGCAAGAGCAGACAGCTTTTTGCCCACCACCTCGGCCACGCTCCCGCCGATGCCGGCATCGACCTCATCAAAGACAATGGTCTCCACCGTCACTGTTTGGGCGAGAATGGCCTTTAATGCCAGCACGATTCTGGACAGCTCACCCCCTGAAACGATTTGGGACAAATCTTTTAGCGGTTCACCGACATTCGGTGCGATCAGAAAGGAGACACGGTCGATGCCGGTTTCATTCACCTCATTTTTCTCGACAATCAGGTATGGGTTGGCGCCGCTTTCCGCAGGCTGGGTCTGAAAAGAAACCTCAAATTGAGTTCGGGGCATTTTTAAAGCAGCCAGTTCGTTTTCTACCTGGCCTGCCAGTATTTTGGCTTTTTGTTTTCTTCTTGTGGAAAGCGTTGTCGCAAGCTCGACAAGGGTGCCATGGAGCCGTGAAAGCTTTTTTTCGGTATCCTCGATATGGCCTGTGAGCCCTGTCAGGTTCGAGAGTTCCAGCGCTATGGTGTCTTGCCGTGAAAACACCGCATCCAGCGTGCCGCCGTATTTTCGCTTCAGCTTGGTCAGCGTATTCAGACGATCTTCAATGGCTTCGAGACGACTTTCATCCATCTCAATGTTTTTCAGGTAGGTCCGCAGCTCTTCGGCGATGTCCTCTATTTCAAAAGCCGTCGCAGATATCCGCTTGGCGGGCGAGGCGAGCGCAGGATCGACCAATGCCGCCTTTTCAAGATCCTTTGTTGCCTGCAAAAGGTGTTCGACGACAGCCCCTTGTGAATCATACAAGGATTCGATGCAGTCGCGGGCGGCTTGGAAAAGGGCTTCACTGTTTTTCAGCCGTGTCCGCTCCTGTTCCAGGTGCGAATCCTCCCCTGGGGTTATTTCGGCGGCTTCAATCTCATTTTTCTGGAATTCAAGCAACTGGATATGTTCCGCCTGCCGGAGTTTCCTAACTTTCAGATCGTTTAAGCGCTGAACCAGCGGAACGATCTCATGAAAACACCGGTAAACCGCTTCCCGAAGATCCGTCAATCCGCCGAATTGATCGATGACGGCGAGCTGCTGATCCTCTTTCAGTAGACCCTGATGCGCGTGCTGGCCGGAAATACTGGCCAGGTTCTCGGTGATCAGATTCAGCAGTTGAATGGTGGCAAGACGCCCGTTGATGTAGATCCGGTGCCGATCGTTCCGGGAAATAATCCTCCGGATCATCAATCCTTCCTCCGGATCATACGCATTTTCTTTCATCATCCTGACAATTTCAGGCTGGCCTTTAACTTGAAACAATGCTTCGAGCTCGGCGGTCTCGCACCCGCTTCGAACAAGTTTGGCCGTGGCGCGGCTTCCAAGAAGAAGGTTGACGGCATTGATAATGATGGATTTTCCGGCGCCGGTCTCTCCGCTCAAAACCGTCAATCCGCCGGAAAAGGATATTTTCAGGTCGTCGATGATGGCAAAATTTCTAATGGAAAGTTCTTGAAGCATATCGGTATTATAAATGATGGAATAATGGAATAATGGAACATTGGGC
>JBAUWG010000190.1:0-3300 GCA_049583675.1 Desulfobacterales bacterium
ATTTCAATAAACGCCGAACTCCCCGATTCGCCTTTTTGTTCCAATACTTCTTTTTCTGATTTGATCAATTTTTTTAAAATTTTCACGGCCTCGTCATCTGAAAGCTCTTTTTTATCGAGTCTTCCGAACTCCCCGAGGACCACACGAAGCGTGTCTTTCTTATACTCGTCCCTTGTCTTTATGGCAACGGATAAGTCCTTTTTGATCTTGTTTTGAAGATTCATTTTTCACCTTATTGAGGAAGGGTTTTGCACCGCTTTATACGGATCGTGAACAAAAGTGTTTTAAGGTTATTTAAAAGAACACGGTCAAAATATTAACGTTTGCGGCTGTCTTGTGTCAACAACCTATTGACGATTTGAGCTTTTCACATACCAGGAGATCCGTGGGAAAAGCCATGTTCAGCGGCAAATCATCCAGCGGGAAATATCTTGCATCACCGGCATCGGAACCTGCCTTTAACCTGCCCCCTGTACAGGTCCCTGCAAACCATATCCCAACCGTCTGATGTTCTATATCATGGAAATTGGAATGAATGGCAAAAACAGGTCCGACGCTCACCTCCAACCCTGTTTCTTCTTTGAATTCACGCACCGCCGCCGCCCGGACATCTTCGTTATATTCAACATGTCCGCAGGGAATACACCACATTCCCTCGTAGGAACCGTTTCGTTTGACCAAAAGCAGTTCGTTGTCTTTCAGCACAATCACTGCGACACCGACCGTCGGATTTCGATAATGGGTCCATCCGCATGGGTTGCAGTGCATTCTTTTGCGGCGCCCTTTCAGTATGGACTGCAGCCGGTTACCGCAAAACGGACAAAATTTAAACTCCATGGTGTCATCCCGCACTTTTATCGGCCCTAAACCAGGATGCCTTCTTTATTTGTTCTTTGTATTTTTTGAGAATATAGCGTTTGGGAAACGTTTCCCTTGACAGGTAATCCAGAGAACTGCCGAGAAATATATCGCGCATTCCATTAAATACGCTTTCCATTTCGGAAATATCCACAAAAATCTTCTCTCTCTTTTGTTCAAAAATGACGCTCTCTCCAAGCCTATCCCTTATTTCATTCACATTTTCCTTTCGTAGTGAATCACTTTTTTCCAATACTTTGGTCACGGGAATCTCCATTCGGGCAATCAGGGAAACCAGCCACCGATCACCCACAATGTTTCTCGATGCATCATATATCTTCAATTGCAACCCGTTTTTTAGATCCAGGGTTTTGATGAGTTTCTCTTCCATGTTCAAGGTCCCTTTGCTCCCTTTTGACTTGCAAATATTTTTAAGATTTTAATGTCTACACTGATTGCATAAAAAATTTCAATGCTTTTTCAAATGATATTTTTATATTTGCCACACCTTGCTATTTATTGGTATGGTGGTTTTGTTGTAAATATAGGACACGGATTTACTCGGATTTACACAGATCATGTTCTTTTTTTATTTTAAAAATCTCTAATCCGTGTCCATCTGTGTGTATCTGTGCCCCAAAAACGTTCAATAAAGACAGGAACATAACTCATGAGATATTTCCCCATAGACAGCAGCCTGTTTATTCAGAACCGGCAAAAATTCGCCGCAGCGCTCAAACCCAATGCCATTGCCATATTCAATTCCAATGATATCATGCCCACGAGTGCCGACGGCGTTCGATCTTTTATTCAAAATACGGATTTTTTTTACTTGAGCGGAATTGATGAGGAAGAGAGTATCCTTTTTCTTTTTCCGGATGCCGGGGAAGAAAAGCACAAGGAAATTCTGTTTATTAAAGAAACCAGCGAAGAAATCGCCGTATGGGAAGGACCGAAATACTCAAAGGAAGAAGCATCGAAGATATCCGGGATCCGGACGGTTTACTGGACCAGGGAATTTGATAAAATTTTCAATAGCCTGGTTTTCGAAGCCGACCGGATCTATCTCAATACCAATGAACATTTGCGGGCTAATGGTATTGTTGAAACCAGAGAAGCGCGTTTCCTAAAATGGTGTAAGCGTCATTATCCGCTGCATCAATATGAAAGAGCATCGCCCATTATGCACCGCTTTCGGCCCATCAAGTCCGGGATTGAAGTGGAATTGATCAAACAGGCATGCCGCATTACCCAGAAAGCGTTTTTGCGACTGCTGGACTTTATCCGACCGGGGGTCTGGGAATTTGAAATCGAAGCGGAAATCTTTCATGAATTTTTAACCCATCGATCCCGGAGGCCCGCATATGCACCCATTGTTGCTTCAGGTCCCAACGCCTGCATATTACACTATGTCCAAAATAACCGGCAATGTGCAGACGGCGACCTTCTGCTGATGGATTTCGGTGCCGAATATGCCAACTATGCCTCGGACCTGACGCGAACGGTTCCGGTGGGCGGCAAATTCACTCCGCGGCAAAAAAAGATCTACAATGCGGTGCTTCGGGTTCAAAAAGCCGCTGTTCAAATGCTGGAATCCGGGAACTCATTTGAAGCTTACAACAAGGAGGTGGGCGTTGTCATGGAAAAAGAGCTCATCGGTTTAGGGTTGCTGGATGCCGAAGCCGTCAAAAATCAAAATCCGGACGATCCATTGTACAAACAATATTTCATGCACGGCATATCCCATCATCTGGGACTGGATGTGCACGACCTCGGCAGTAAATACCGAAAATTTGAAGACGGTATGGTGCTGACTTGCGAACCGGGAATTTATGTCAAACCGGAAGGAATCGGTATTCGGCTGGAAAACGATATCCTCATCACCAGGGCCGGCCCCGTGGATCTCATGGAAACCATCCCTGTTGAAGCGGATGAGATTGAAAGCTTGATGAACAAATGACAATAATTCAAGTTTGATCGTTTTGTTTTGCTATGACCTCACCTTGATTTGGGTTGGGAATCTCGAAACTAAAATATTCTGGCATTTATTGGGATATATGATATACAAAAAGACAGACAACGAGCATTTCCTCATTCAACGTCAAGAAAAATCTTCAATCCCTAAACCCTAAAAACAATTGAACTGAAGAACTGATAATCGGGAAATACTTTGATATGAAAAGCAAAACCTTACGTATCATTACCATCTCTCAACTAACCATTTTCTTTCTCTTTCTGTTTTTAACATTGGGAAATGAAATCATAGACATTCCTCACTATGTTTTTCATGACGCCCCCACGTTATATTCCCAAAGAACCGGTGAAATTATAATTGAATTATCCATCTTCGTTATCGTAATGATAATTCAAATTATGCTGCTCAAAAACCTGTATAAGCGAATCAGGCTTTTAGAAGGATTCTTGCCAATTTGTGCCAATTGT
>JBAUWG010000191.1:0-2443 GCA_049583675.1 Desulfobacterales bacterium
AAGGCTTTAATGTCTTTGTATTTGGACGCAACTGCGGCCAACTCCGTGGCTCAGACAAAGGTAAAATCTCCCGGATAAAAACAAAGGACAACCCATTTGCCAAAATAGTCAGACAGCTTAACTTGACCGAACTTCCCACCCTGGTAAGCAGGCGCTTCAAAATCGGGAGCCTTTTGGCCGACTCTGACAACAGACATAGCGATCTCCTTTCCCCCTTGAGATTGATCGGGGAGTATCTTTTTTTCGGTTTTTTTACCTACCGTTGCGCCGGTGGGCTTTCCACATCCAACTTTAAGTTCTTTCATAGGCCGACCTCCTTTAATGTTGCTCTTGCCGAACATCTAAAACGTGATCACCTCAAAACCTTTTTCTATATAGCCGGCAATTCCTGGATGACCGTTCATTAAGGCATTTTTTTTCATAACGATCCTTTAATTATATTATTTCAATTTTTGCAGTGCTTGCTCTGCTGCAATGGTAATCGGTTCAAGGCTCGGCTCAGAGGAGCAATCAGGATTTCCGGCGCACATCAATGTGGTAAGTTCCGGGATTATTTTTTCGCCAAGAATCAGTGCATTGATCGTATCGATCTCTTTAACAGCTGCATTACTATCGCTGACGATCTGTCCTCCGATGAGCTTTTGAGTCTTTTTGTCAAATACAAGCTTTATCGTCCAGGGCTTGACACCGGGTATCATGCCGTGTTTGCTTCTGGAATCCACTGTAGCACTGACGGTTTCAAAGCCTTCCTTTTGTGCCTGATCATCAGTAAAACCTGTTGCAGCGATGTATTTGTCAAAAATTCTGACCGCAGAGTTGTTTAATATTCCCGGGAATTCAATCTTATACCCAGCCAGCGTCTTGGCGGCAAGACGTCCCTGGATAACGGCAGGACCGCGGAGTTGTGAAGGCGCAGGTTTTTTGGTTACAAAATGAATTTTCTCAGCACAATCTCCGGCTGCAATGATATCTGGATTTGATGTTTGGAGGTATTTATTGACCTTGACGCCGAATTTGCCAAGTTCAAGATTCATACCCTTTGCCAACTCTAAATTTGGCCTTGCCCCCACTGACAGCATGACCATATCTGCATCGATTGTTTCACCAGTCTCAAGTTCCACCCCTGTCACCATCCCGTCGCTCCCCGTAATCTTTGTTGCCCTGGATGCCATCATCATGTTGAAACCCTTTTCAACCAAGTATGTCTCAATCTTAGCAGCCAACTCCGGATCAAGCATCAGCGGCAGGGGATAGTCTAAGAATTCAATGACTGTCATGTTGTAATAATCCGGTTTCATTTCTGACAAAAGAGCACCCAGTTCAAGATTAATAAATCCTGCTCCAATAAAAACAAGATTTTTGGGCTTTTTCTCTTCCATAAACCGTTTTATTTGTTCTGCATCCACAGCAGTCCTCAAACTCAGCACGCCCTCAAGGTCAATTCCCTCAATGGGCGGAATTACCGGCACCGATCCGGTGCCCAAAATAATCTTATCGTAACCAATGGAAATGCCGTTTGACAACACAACCATCTTTTTCTCCGTATCGACTTGGGTTACTTCTTCAATAATGTTTTTAATACCTGCATTTTCAAACATGGCATCCGGATTTGTGATGGAATTAACAGTGGCCAGACCGGCCACAGCATGCGGCAAAGCTCATCGAACGATAAAACGATCTTCTTTACGAACAATCGTTACATCGACATCCGGCATAAGCTTTTTGGCCATCATTGCAGCAGGGCCACCAACACCGCCACATCCGATAACAACCAGTTTTTCACCCTTTTTCATGATTCTCCTCCCGTGTTGTTAACTCGGCAATGAAAGATATCATTCCGGCCGGTGATAAGCAAAGAATCGGAATACGTAACCTGTTGAATTTTATAAAATGATATCTTGTAAAAATACTATAAATGAATCGGGCATTCGAGTAAGGACAGGAAACTTTTGCACTGCATTATAAATTTATGAGCAAATACTCATAACAAAAACATATGAGCTTAACATTCTGCTGTCAAGCTAATTTTATCCAAAAATCTTTTTCATTTTTTGATCTACACTCAAACGAAGCGGGCACGTGGTAAAAATGATTAATGATATCTTGATCAGATAAAAAGTGTGACCTTACTTTCTCCGGCTTCCTGTAAAAATTTAGCCACACCGGCCAGACTGATATTCGGATAATCGATTAACTCTTCCATTTTAAACCCCATCAGATCCATGGACATTTCGCAAATAACGATTTCTACACCAAAATTCGCTTCTGCTTTCATGAGATCTTCCAGAGACATGGCACCTTTCTTTTTCATCAGTCCTTTCATCATTTGCGTACCCACACCGGCCATATGCATTTGAGAAAGTTTCAGCTTTGTCGAGCCTTTCGGCAGCATTTTGCCAAACATGGATGCCATGACATTGGCTTTTTTCACATGCTTTTGAAT
>JBAUWG010000192.1:0-2281 GCA_049583675.1 Desulfobacterales bacterium
GAAATCTTCAAAGGCCGATAGAACCGCGCTGAATGATCAACAAAAAGTCTATCAGTTGGCGCTTCGTCAACTCACAAGCAATCTTGAAGACAGGATAACATCTCTTGAAGATAAGGTAAAGAAACTGGAAAAGATGAAAACACCGGCTAAAAAACAAAGCAAGGCCAAACCCAAATCCGCTCTGTCATCAACTCAGACTAAAACAGAATCGTCGCCCAATGCTCAAACATCCCCAAAAACCGATATGCCGAAACCCGGAACGATTATTGAACAGGATCTTCCCCAAAAACGTCTGAATTAATCTATAGCTTGTGAACAAAGGAGGATGGCGATGGATGTCAAACTGATCAACCCTTTTATCAATGCAACCATGAATGTTCTTGAAACAATGGCATTCGTTAAATGCAAAGCAGGTAAACCTTATCTCAAAAAAGACAACGTCGCCCGGGGTGATGTTTCCGGCGTTATCGGATTCACCGGCGAAACAAATGGAGCGGTTTCCGTTACTTTTGATGAACTGTGTATATTAAAGGTGGTTTCTAACATGTTCGGAGAAGAAATGAAGGAATTAAACGAAGAAGTTTCTGATGCCGTGGGCGAAATAACCAATATGATTTCCGGGCAGGCAAGAAAAGAACTGGAAGAAGCGGGCAGACTTTTCCATGGCGCCATTCCCACGGTGATCACCGGTAAAAACCATAAAATCGAATCAACGACCAAGGGCCCCAAAATCGCCATCCCCTTTAATACCGACGCCGGAACTTTTACGATTGTTGTCTGCCTTGAAAATCAAGGCGATAAAACCAAATGATTTTTCAATGAAATGTCAAGATATTACCATAAAGGGCTCAAGTATTGATCTAAACATGCCGAAAACTAAAAAAAAGGAGGGAAAACACAAGGAGCGTGAGTTATGGATATCGTCATTGGGAGAATACAACCTGCCAAAGAAGAAAGATCCGGGAAAAAATCTTTCAGGAAACACGGGGAAAAGGCATTTTTCAAGGAAAGACGCAAAAATAAAGAGGATCGCCGTCAAGGCATCAGGGATGGCGTTATTGTTTCTCTTTCCACGAAAAATGACCGGCGTGAGCAACCGGACAGAAGAAGAAGAAAATTTAAAAAAAATCCGTATACTATTTAGACGCCCCCTCTTTGCCGCCATCCTCTTCCTGTATCTCTTTCCAGGCCTCATAAGCAAAATCAAGCATTACCCACCTGTCTTCGGGATCTATGACCTTCAACTTGATGCCGCCTTTAAAATTATAATCCGGATCTTTTTTGAGCGTCTCGATCCAACTCAAAACCCCTGCAAAACAAACCGGTTTTTCTTTTGTTGGAACCTCCACCATAAAATGCAGCAGACACCCTATAGGAAATTTATCCTTTAAATATACAACAAGACCCAGCCCTTCTCTACTGATATCGACAATGGAACATTGCCGGGTCCAATCCTCTTTATTTTCTTCTGAATAGCAAGCACGAAGCCTCACAGGAAACCGTAAAAATTTTCGTCTATCTTTCACCAATCCCCCCTCTTATATTATCTCCGGACAACATGACCCGTTCGACACACACTCGGTGCTATTGTTTGATTTCTTTTTTTTTTAATGTATACTTATTGTCAAATCAACCCTAAAATGCAAATTGAAATTTCAAGTATTGTAAAACAAATTATGATAGACTGTCATAAATGCAAACATTACTATGTAACATGGGATAAAAATTTCCCCCACGGCTGCAAGGCCATGGGATTTAAATCCAAACAGCTTCCATCCATAGACGTACGGGTCACCTCCCATGAAGAGTGCCTTTTAGTCAAAGAAAATAAAGCAGATAAGAGGAAAAAGTCATAAATCAATTTTCGTGCCATGATGTTATGTGAAAAAGTGATTTTATTCAATCAAGCTTTTCAATCCTGGATATGTCTTCCGGAATATCAACTTCCGGCGAATCGTGCTCCGTAACGATCACCTTTATGGGGTATCCATATTCAATAGCGCGCAACTGTTCCAGTTTTTCGATGGCCTCGAGCCTGCCTTCGGGAAGCTTTCTGAAGGTTTCCAGAAACTGTTTGGTATACGCATAAATCCCAAGATGTTTGTAAGTATCAAAACGTATGTTGGCATCTCGGGCGCAGGGAATCGGGGATCTAGAAAAATAAAGCGCATAGCCTCTTCTATCAATGACCACTTTACAATCTTTGGGATTGGTTATTTCACCTTTCTTAACAATTTTAAATGCCAGCGTACTCATTTCAATGCCGCGTTCGGTTTTGAAT
>JBAUWG010000193.1:0-17026 GCA_049583675.1 Desulfobacterales bacterium
CGGGAAAATTCCCCTTCCCCGGCCTGGGCCCTTTCTCCCTCCTCGGTGAAAGCCAATCGAACTATTTGGGAAAGATGATGTTCAAATGGGTCTATTGGAACCTCATGTTGAAGGGGTTTGAATTACCTTTGGAACCCCAGTTCAACATGGCTGGCAAGATGCGTCAGAGCTTTTGAAAGGAGGCGCCATGACAAACGAAGAATTGATTCTGGAGCGACTAGATCGCATTGAAAGCCGGATAGCTCCTCTGGCTGAATCCGCCAAGAGTATGAAGGAATTTAAAGATGACTTGTTGGCGATGTCACAACCGGTTTCCAAAAGATTAATTAAAGAACTTGAAGACGTAGAATCCGCTTTCCAGTTGGAAGATCTGGCGGCCCTGACCAAGCGAATACTCAGAAGTGTCAAGCATATTATTTACGCTTTGGAACAATTGGAAAATATTATCGATTTTGTCACAACCCTTGAACCGGTTCTCAGGCTGATGGTTCCTCAACTCATCGACTATCTGAATGATTTGGAGCAAAGAGGGATTTTTCGAATCATAAAAGCCACATATGATATTCGCGCCAAAATTGCAACGGCCTACACCGCTGAAGACATCGACCGGATCGGAGACGGCCTTGTGGCTTTGCTCGGTATCACCGAAAAGATGGCCGATCCTCAGCTCAAAAAATTGTTTGAAAATCTCGCTGATCTTGGGGCTGGTCTGGATCTGTCCAAAAGTAAGGATGTCGGCGCGTGGGGCTTTTTTTCTGCCTGCTCAAAAACCGAGGCCAAAAGAGGACTTGGTGTTTTGTTGGAATTGACCAAGTCCATGGGTCATCTGAAAACCAGTGCTGCAGCATCGGTGTCTGAACAATAAGAAACAAAGGCAAAAGATCATCGGCGGGGACCGATAAAATAGATGATATCGCCCACATCAAGACCAATTGTTTGAGAATACGTTCTCGTTACTTAAAATAATGCGCATTCATCGTATCATATCGGATCGTGGCCGAAACTGTCTTTATGGGAGAATCGATGTCATCAGGCGCTATCAAACGCACCAACACCATTTTGTATTGCCGAAATTGGGAAAAAACCATGAAATTCTACCGTGATGTACTCAAACTCACGGTCAATCACGAAACCGAATGGCTGGTGGAATTTCAATTGATCGACAACACGTTTTTAAGTATCGCCAACACCTCTTTCACAACCGTTCAAAGCGCAAATGGTTCCGGAATTACCCTCTCATTTCAAGTTGAAAATGTGGATATCGTTCATCGCCGGTTACGTGGGGCCGGTATAGAAACCGGTCCGATCAACGCCATATGGGGTGCGCGGGCATTTTACATTTTCGATCCCGAGGGTCATCGTATTGAATTGTGGTCTTAAGATTCGGATTCTTTGAGAAGCGCATATCGTGCGAATATCGTTTCGTCGATATATTCAAGATGAGGGCTTTCCTTCTTGAAGTGGTTGACATGGTTACATTGTGGTATTATCTACTGAAAAGAAATAAACGGAGTTATTCAAATATGACAAAACAAACTTTTTCCATACCCAACATTTCCTGTGGTCACTGCGTGATGGCAATCAAAAACGAGTTGAGTGACCTTCACGGCGTCGCAACCGTGGAAGGTGATCCCGGCGATAAAAGCGTTACGGTTGAATTCGAAGCCCCTGCTACGCTGGAACAAATCAAGGAAAAGCTCAAAGAAATCAATTATCCTGCGGCCTAAGCAGGGGTGTTGATTTTTAACGGAGAACTTTTCATGGCGGTAACCTCTGAGGATCCGGCAAAAAACCGATCGATTCAAGATTCAGCGACGGCAGCATCGAAAATGAGCCCCTGCTGACCTCAAAAAGAAAAAGCTCGGTTGAGCTTTCCTGATTTGAATCAGCCGTTTATCATCGGTTCCGTTCACACGCCGGTGGGCGTTGTCCCCAAAATTTCTTCCGATCTGCGCTGGCCGGATCATTGGGGGACCATAAAGGCGCGATGGGGTGTGGGCCGCATGCATTATACCGTAGATGCGGGTCTTTATGCCCTTGGGGAGCCTGACGATCAATCGCCGGTTCTGGTCACTGCCAATTACAAAATGAGTTTTGATCGATTGCGGGAAACCCTTTTGAACCGGAATGCTTGGATACTGGTTCTGGACACCAAAGGCATCAATGTTTGGTGCGCGGCCGGGAAAGGGACGTTTGGAACGGACGAACTGGTCCGGCGCGTTGAATTTAGCGGATTAAATCAAGTAGTTTCGCATCGGCAACTGATTTTGCCGCAGCTTTCAGGTCCCGGGGTGGCGGCGTACAAGGTCCAAAAACGCATTGGATTCAAGGTTATTTTCGGCCCCATTCGGGCCGTTGATTTGCCGGCTTTTCTGGATGCCGGCCTAAAAGCAACCCTGGAAATGCGGCAAAAGACATTTACCACGGCCGAAAGGCTGGTTTTGATACCGGTTGAACTGGTCAGCGCCTTAAAATGGTACCTGCTGATTCTGCCCGCTTTTTTTCTGCTGGGGGGGCTGGGCGCATCCTCCGGGTTTTGGAACAATGCTTTGAACCATGGGCTTTTCGCAGTACTCAATCTGCTGGCGGCGCTGGCGTCCGGGGCGGTTTTGACACCGGTCCTGCTGCCGTGGCTGCCCGGTCGGGCTTTTGCTCAAAAAGGCGTGATCATGGGCGTGATCATGACCGGCCTGATTTCCGTTTTCAGCACAACCTATCTTCATCTGAAAATCGAGTTTCTTGAAATCCTGGCCTGGTTTTTTCTGACGCCGGCGTTATCGGCTTACCTGGCCATGAATTTTACCGGCTCTTCAACCTTCACATCCCTTTCCGGTGTCAGAAGGGAAATGCGTTGGGCCGTACCCTTTGAAATTATGGGCGGTGTGCTCGGGTTGATCCTCTGGTTTGGATCGCGATTTATTTTTTAAAGGTCAATAAAAATGAAAAATATGGTCTACTTAAAAAATGTTGTTACGCTTCAATTCAACAAGGAAAAATGCTCGGGCTGCGGAATGTGCATGAAGGTGTGTCCCCATGCCGTTTTCAGTATGAACAGCGGCCGGATTCGCATCGAAAACAAAGATGACTGCATGGAGTGCGGCGCGTGTTCCATGAATTGTCCCACAGGAGCGGTCAGCGTGCAGTCGGGTGTGGGCTGTGCGGCCGCCGTCATCAATTCGGCCCTGGGTAGAGAAGGGTCCTGTTGCTGTGTCATCGAATCCAAAAATGAATCTGCCGGAGGACAAACCACCGGTTGCTGTTAATCTTTACATAGCAAGCCTCTCTTTTGACCTAAAATTCATTCCTATCTGTGCTTTCCCTCAATATTTTTGTTTCCCGGCATTCCCCGTTACAAATCCACGGGGCATGCATCCATTGGATAAGAATATAGAATTTTACAATGCAACGTTGAAAAAACAACTCTTGACATTTTTAATTTTAAAAATTAAAGGATTCTCTTTGATCCATGAGGTTCAATTTAAATGCCTCGAAAGGCATTTTTTTTCGCTGAAACCGGCTTTTAGGATTGCGAAATGACAAAAGTTGCCCTTTTAGACTACATGTACATCTTTATTTTCCTCATCGTGGGTTTCATCGGAGGATTTGCGCCGTTTATTGTCAACTGGTTTATTCGCCCCAAAGTATCACATCTTAAGAAATCTCTGGATACCTATGAATGCGGGATGGATATTTACGGAAAAGCCTGGGATTACCGCTACGGCGTTGCGTATTACCTTTATGCACTGATTTTTCTCGCATTTGATGTCGATATCCTCTATCTGTTCCCGGTTGCGGTGGCCTATGACAAGGTATCCGGCATACGTGGAATTGTTGAATTTTTTATTTTTTTGGGCATTCTGGCCCTTGCGATCGTTTATGCCTGGGTCAAAGGAGTATTTACGTGGGAGAAGAAAATAAACGTTCACCGATGACCCGTGATTTAGATGCATACGCCGAATTTTTAAAATCTGAATCCTGCCGACCGGTTGTGGAAGGTGCCGGAGAATACGGTGAGGGTCCGCTGTTGCGCATGAAGCTGACGGATACCATTCTGAAGCTGTGCCAGGCGAACTCCCTTTGGCCCATGACTTTTGGCATTGCCTGCTGTGCCATAGAGATGATGGGGACCGGCATGGCCCGTTTCGATATTTCCAGATATGGATCCGAAGTGTTCAGGCCGTCGCCCAGACAGTCGGATCTGATGATTGTGGCCGGGACGGTGAATAAAAAACTCGCGCCGGTGCTCCTGACGCTTTACGAACAGATGCCGTCTCCCAAATGGGTCATTGCCATGGGGAACTGTGCCATCTCGGGCGGACCTTTCAAGGTCAAAGAAAACTATAATGTTATCGAGGGGGTCGACAAATTGATTCCCGTCGACGTCTATGTTCCCGGCTGCCCCCCCAGACCCGAAGGCCTGATTGAAGGCATTCTCAAAGTGCAGGAAAAAATTACCGGTATTCGGCATCCCCTTCCTCAAAATAGACACCCCAAATCCCCTTTAAAAAAGGTCAAAGGCTTGAGGGTGAAATAATGGATCAAATAATCAAAAATTATAAAGGATTTTTGATCGAGCGAGGATTTGATGCCATTGAGACGGACTATGACCAGCGGGGATATCATCTGGAAGTTATACTGACGGTGAACCAGGTTCGAGAATTTGCGAAAAAAGCGTATGAGCTTGGATTCTATCTGGTCTTTGTCACCGGATTTCAGGTCCGTCCTGATGAAAAAAATGATTCCCTTCATTCCGGACTGGCAGTGGTTTATCAATTCGCCAGGTATGACCGGCAGTACCGGATGAAGGCTCTCGCTTTAGTGCCGAACAGTCTTGAGATCCCAAGTATATCCGACATTTACCATGGAGCCGACTGGCATGAAAGAGAGACTCGCGATCTTTACGGGATTATTTTTAGCGGCCATCCCAACCTGAAACCGCTTCTGCTTTCTGAAGAAGACGGGGATTTTCATCCGCTTCTCAAGGAAGAAACACAATTAAAATCGCTCCATGAGGTTTCATGGACGTCAGGATCACCGGAAAATGACACGCCGGAAACCGGGGCCGAAACCGATGGATAGCTCGATTTTATAACCGTTTTAAAAAGATACACACATCATGCTCGAATCAGAATACCAGGAACAAAATCGGTTCTTTTTGAATATGGGCCCCCAGCATCCCAGCACCCACGGCGTGCTTCTGATTGTGCTGGAGATGAACGGGGAATACGTCCTCGATCCCCAACCGGTGCTCGGCTTTATCCACCGCATGCACGAAAAAATGGGAGAATCAAGACCGTGTCCGGGGTTTATGCCCAATACCGGCAGAATGGATTATGTTTGCGCCCTGCCGTACAATCACGGATATGTTTCGCTCATCGAGCGAAAAGCGGGAATCGAGGTTCCCAAAAGAGCGGAATACATCCGGATTATTACATCGGAACTGAACCGGATTGCCAGCCACCTGCTCTGGCTCGGCGCCTATCTTCTCGATCTCGGCGCGTTTACCCCCATTCTATACGGCTTCGATGACCGCGAGCACATTTTGGATATTCTGGAAAGTGTCACCGGTTCCAGGCTCACATACAGTTACTATCGTTTCGGCGGCGTTTGCCAGGATATCGACGAAAGATTTGTCGAGCGGACGCGCGCCTTCATCAAACGATTGCGCAAACGGTATGGGATCTATGAAAAGCTGGTGACCAAAAATATAATTTTCATCAAACGCACGGAAGATATCGGGATTGTTTCGCCGGATATGGCGCTTCGATACGGAATGACCGGGCCGAACCTCAGAGGATCCGGCATTTCTTATGATGTTCGCAAAAATGAACCGTATTCCCTTTATCCTGAATTTGATTTTGAGATACCGGTGGGAAGGCAGGGAGATTGTCTGGACCGATACATGGTTCGGGTCCGGGAGATCGAGCAGAGCCTCCGGATTGTCGAACAGGCCCTGGACCGGCTGCCGGACGGGCCGGTTCGATCAAAGGTGCCGAAAAATATCAAGCTGGCTCCCGGCGACTGCAATTTCGCCGTGGAAGCCGCCAGGGGGGAGCTGTCATACTACCTGATAGGGGATGGAACGAACACACCTTACCGGTTGAAAGTCAGGGTTCCGTCATATTCCAACCTGAGCTGCCTGCCGGAGTTGGGACGCGGTATTCTCCTGGCCGATCTGGTCTCTATTTTGGGGAGTTTTGATCTGGTGATACCGGAAATCGACCGGTAGGATATTTAACGAATCTTTGTTCTATAAATTATCAAATGCGCTTTTAAAAAGAAGCTTATGGAAACGATTTCAACTTTACCGCCCGAACTGATCCGGATGGTGATCAGCGTCATCATCGTCATTTCATTTGTTTTTCTCAACGCCATCATGATGGGTTACGCGGAACGGAAAATTGCCGGACACGTTCAGCGGCGTCCCGGTCCCATGGAAGTGGGGTCTCACGGCATCCTCCAAATGGTTATCGATGGCATCAAGCTGGTGGGAAAAGAGTTGATGGTCCCGTTCAATGTGGATCGCACCCTCTTCAGGGTGGCGCCGCTCTTATCATTTACGCCGGTGATTCTTCCCTTTCTCGTGATCCCGTTCAGCGAAAAGCTCCAGGCAAGGGATTTGAACATGGGACTGATATTCATTGTCACCATGGGATCCGTCAACGTCATGGCGCTTTTGGTGGGCGGATGGGGTTCCAACAACAAATATTCCATGTTCGGCGCCATGCGGGCCGTGGCCCAGGCCATTGCTTATGAAATCCCGGTTTTGCTTTCTATGCTCGCCGTTATTCTCATGTGCAACACGTTCAGCCTTAAGGAAATCGTCGGCGCACAGCAACATATCTGGTTCGTTTGTTTACAGCCGGTGGCCTTTCTCATTTACGTGATTGGCGGACTCGCGGAAACCAACCGCGCCCCGTTCGACCTTCCCGAGGCCGAAAGCGAGCTCACTGCGGGATTTCACACCGAGTACAGCGGAATGGGGTTTTCACTTTTTTTCCTCGGTGAATATACCAATATGTTCATCGTCGCTTCGGTGGCGACGGTTCTTTTTTTGGGCGGATGGCACGGTCCCCATCTGCCTTACGGCGAATACCTGGGCGTGGTCTGGTTTCTCCTCAAGGTCTATTTCCTGCTGTTTCTGATGATCATGGTGCGGTGGACCTATCCAAGGGTACGCTTTGACCAATTGCTGAACTTTTCCTGGAAGTATTTGGTGCCCTTTTCTCTGGTGAACCTTTTGATAACAGCCGTGGTTGTTAAACTATGAAACAATATTTTTCCGAATTGTTTACCGGCGGAATGAGTCTGGTTGAAGGACTCGGCGTCACGATGAAGGCGCTGTTCATGCCCATCGTCACGGTGCAGTATCCCCGGGAAGAAATCGATATATCCCCCAGTTACAGAGGCCACATCGACCTGATTCTGGACCCCGAAAAAAATACGTACCGATGCATCATGTGCGGCATGTGCGAAAAAAACTGCCCTTCCAACTGTATCACGGTCAAAGGGGAAAAACGAGAAGGAGAAAAGAAAAAAACCCTGGTTCTTTTCGAGCTGGACTTCACCAAATGCAGCCTGTGCGGAACCTGTGTCGAAATCTGTCCCGTGAATGCACTGGAGTATTCCAAAGAATACAACCTGGCGGCTTTTTCCAGACAAGCGTTCCATTACGACATCCTCAAACGGTTGGAGGAACGGAAAAAATGACGTTTTACCAGAGCATTGCCGAAGGGCTTTTTCTCGCATTTATTCTTCTGGTGGTATTGGGAAGTCTCATTACCATCCGAGCCAAAATGCTCATGAAAACGGTTTTGGGACTTGCCGTGGCGCTTCTCGGGGTTGCCGGCATCTATTTTTACCTGGGGAGCATGTTTCTCACCTTGATGCAGATTCTCGTCTATGTCGGCGCCATATGTATCGTTCTGATCTTCGGCATTATGGTCGGATATACGCCTACTGAAGTGGCGGAAAAGTCCATTAAAGACTGGCGGAATAAATTTTTGGCCGTCTCTTCGGCGGCGACGGCTTTTTTACTGATCCTCGTGTGTGTGCTGAAAACCCATTGGGTCCCTGCCGCGGCGGAAAACCGGGATTTTTCGGCGGTTCATCTGGGACACGAGTTTCTATACACCTATTGTCTGGCCTTTGAGTTGATTTCAGTCATCCTTCTGATCGCGATTGTCGGTGCTATTATTTTGGCCAGAGGCGGCACCGGAAATACGGCCGTGGATGCATCGGCGGAAAAAAAGATCGCCGGGGTCCGGGGAGAAAAGGGAGAGACATCCGCATGATCAGTCAACATCTTAGCACCTACTTAATTCTAGGCGTATTTCTCCTTATCGCCGGCATCTACGGTTTGATCCAGCACAAGTCCTTTATCGGAATGCTGATTTCCACCGAACTGATCCTCAACGGCGCCGGCGTGAACTTCATGGCTTTTAACCGTTTCCTGGCTCCCGATCCGGCCGTCGGACAGGTGATCACCCTGTTCATCATGGGGATTGCCGCCGCCGAAGCCGCGATTGTCGTGAGTTTTATACTTGCTGTTTTCCGTAAGTATCATTCCATTGACCCGGACGAGGTCAACGAACTTCACGGGTAGGTTTTTTGTTAACGCCAAATAAAAAAGGTGGATAACAGGACAGGGCAAATTTAAGGCATTTTTATGGAAACCATTATCACCAGTAAAATCGTTTTGACACCGCTGATTCCCTTTGTGTCGGCCCTTCTTATTTTGGCTTCGAGGAACAAACCAAACCTGAGAGAGTCCTGGTCCGTTTTTGGCGCGGTACTGACCTTTCTGTCCGTAGTCTATTTTTTGCCCCACCTTTTGGCAGGAGGCTCTTATCAATACACCCTGTTTACGATTTATCCCGGTGTCAGCGTAAAATTTCACTTGGACGGTCTGGGCATCCTTTTTGCCGGAACATCCTCATTTTTGTGGATCATGGCCGGATTCTACTGTGTCGGCTACATGCGCGGTCTGGATGAACATGCCCAGACACGATTTTATTTTTGCTATGCCGTGTCCGTGGGCGGTGCCATGGGTGCGGCATTTTCCGGCAACCTCTTCACCCTGTATCTGTTTTATGAAATCGTTTCCATATTTACCTATCCCCTGGTTGCGCACCATCAGGACCAGGAAGGGTATTTCGGCGGCCGTAAATATATCGTTTATTTAATGTTCGCCTCCAAAGCCTTTTTGCTGCCGGCCATGGTTTTGGTTTACGTTCAGTGCGGCACTTTGGATTTTGCCATCGGCAACATCGCAACGGGCATCTTTCCGCACACCGCAGCCCCGATGTTGGTAACAATCACGTATCTTCTTTGTATTTTCGGATTTGCCAAGGCGGCGATTATGCCGTTCCACGGATGGCTTCCCGCGGCAATGGTCGCCCCCACCCCGGTTTCCGCCTTGCTCCATGCCGTGGTGGTGGTCAAAGTCGGGGTGTTCTCCATCGCGAGAGTGATGCTTTCGGTATTCGGTATCAACTTGCTCGGCAAACTCGGCCTTGGAATCTTTACGGCGTATCTGGCGTCCTTTACCATTATTTTGGCTTCGGTGATCGCGCTCACCCAGAACAATCTAAAAATGCGATTGGCGTATTCTACGGTCAGCCAGCTGTCTTATATCATTTTAGGGGTCTCCATGCTGACCCCCAACAGCATCACCGGCGGAATTATCCATATCACCAATCATGCCTTTGCCAAGATCACCCTCTTTTTCTGCGCCGGCGCGATTTTCGTGGCCACCCATAAGAAAAACGTATCGGAGCTGGGCGGAATCGGCTGGAAGATGCCGTTTACCATGATTGCCTTCGGCCTTGCTTCTTTGAGCATGATCGGCGTCCCGCCGGTGAGCGGTTTCGTCACAAAATGGTTTCTGGCGCTGGGGACGCTGGACATCCATAATATGATCCTGTTGACCGTCATTTTAGTGAGCAGCCTTCTCAACGCGGGCTATTTCGTGCCGGTGGTCTATACATCGTTTTTCGGAAAGCCGAATCCCGGGGACAGCTCTTCTCCCGGCTTTTTAGAGGGTTCCCCGCTGATTATGTGTATGGTGATTCCGCTGTTTTTTACGGCGGTGGCTTCGGTGCTGTTCGGGATTTATCCGGATCTTTTTCTTAGAATAATCAATTTGATGGTGGTGAGATAATGGTGCGACTCCTCAACTATCTCAACGAACATTCGGGTATGCTGAAACGGATCTTTTTCGTTTTTTTGATTCTTGCCGTGGTGTTCGATTTTTATGTCAAGCGGCATGAAATACATTTTTTCGGCGATGCCATTATCGGTTTCTGGTCTTTGTTCGGTATCTTCGGGTGCCTCGGCATGATCATTGTGTGCAAAGGGTTGTCCCATGTCTGGCTCATGAAAAAGGAAGATTATTATGATAAGTAGTACGGTCCTTATTCATCCCACCACCTGGTTTCTCGGCGGCGCCGTTCTACTTCCTTTTTTGGATAAAAAGGATAAACTGAGAAAAACGGTCCTTATCGGTATCCCGCTCATTGCGTTTACGCTGATTCATTGGCTCCCGGATAGCTTCGGCCATGTATCCTACCTGGGGTTTGACCTGGTGTTCGGAAGGGTGGATCGCCTGACCCGGGTATTTTTGCACGTGTTTACGATCATGGCGTTCATCGGCTGTATCTACGGGCTCCATGTCAAAGAGACCGGCCAGCATATTGCGGCATTTCTTTACGTGGGCGGATCATTGGGTGTGACCCTTTGCGGAGATTACCTGACCCTGTATATTTTCTGGGAAATGATGGCGTTTTCATCCGTCTTTCTGATCTGGTACCGGAAAAAGCGAAAATCCATCGAAGCCGGATTCAGATATATTTTGGTGCATACGACCGGCGGGCTGATCCTGCTGGGCGGCATTTTTCTAAGATATAAAAATATTCACGATCTGAGCTTCGTACAGATTGCGACCAACGGCGCCACATTTGCCGATTATCTCATCATGATCGGTTTCATGCTCAACGCCGCGGTTCCGCCGATTCATGCCTGGCTTCCGGATGCATACCCGGAGGCGTCTGTCACCGGTGCGGTCTTTATGTGCGCTTTTACGACCAAGACCGCCGTTTATGTGCTGGCCCGGGGGTTTCCCGGATTCGAGGCCCTGGCCATTTTGGGCGCCATCATGACCCTTTACGGGGTCGGATACGCCGTGGTGGAAAACGATGCGCGGAGAATCTTGGCCTATCATATTGTCTCTCAGGTCGGCTATATGGTTTGCGGCATCGGCATCGGAACGGCCATGGCCGTCAACGGGGCCGTTGCCCATGCATATGCCCACATTATTTACAAGGGACTTCTCTTTATGGGCGCCGGCGCCGTGCTGGAAATGACCGGAACAACAAAGCTCAACGAACTGGGCGGATTGTATAAACGGATGCCCTGGGCCATGGTCTTTACGGTGATCGGCGGGATATCCATTTCAGGGTTCCCTCTCACCAGCGGCTTCATCAGCAAGTCCATGATCATTGCCGCGGCCGGAGTAAGCCATCATCCCGTCCTGATGCTCATGATGGATCTGGCGGCGGTGGGGACCTTCCTTTCCGTGGGAATAAAACTCCCGTATTTTATATGGTTCGGAAAAGATTCCGGTGTCAAAGCCAAAGACGCGCCGTGGAATATGAACCTGGGGATGGCTATTGCGGCATTTTTATGTTTTTTCCTGGGTATTTTTCCGGACTACCTCTACAAGATGCTTCCCTTCCCGGTGTATTGGAATCCGTACAATACCTATCATCTGTCTGAGACGCTGCAACTATTGGGATTCACGGGCCTGGGCTTTTTTATTATGGTTAAAAAGCTCAAACCCGAACCTAAAATCAACCTGGACCTGGACTGGTTCTATCGAAAAGGCGCAAGGGCATTCATACGATTTGCCTCCCGGCGAGTGGTTCCGACCAATGACTGGGTCAACGATGTTTACCGCAATGTCGGCATGAGAGCCTCGGTGGCCCTGGCAAGAGCTTTTTCATGGTTTGACTGGGAGGGGATCGACTGGACTATTGACGGTTCCGCCAGAGGGGTCGTTGAAGGCGGCAACCGTCTGAGATCGCTGATGACGGGAAAGATTCAGCATTATATCGGCGCTGCCGTGGCGCTGACGTTCATTATTTTGATACTGGTGGTACTGTTGTAGTAAAAATATGTGTTAGGACACCTCATATATGGAACAATATTTGATCTATAATTCGTTGAGTTACCCGATACTGACGGTTCTTGTGGCTGTTCCGCTGTTTGGATCACTGATTACACTGTTGATTCGGGGTGACCGGTACTTGAAAATTTGGGGCCTGGTGGTGACGCTCACGACCGCCATCCTCTCTTTGCCCCTGTATTCGAATTTTGATCTCACAACGGCCAAATATCAATTCGCTGAATTCAGAAATTGGATTCCTTTTGCCAAAATCAATTATGTACTGGGAGTGGACGGTATCAGTCTTCTTCTCGTACTGCTCACCACATTGGTGATGCCCCTTTGCATTCTCTGCTCATGGACCTACATCAAGGAACGATTCAAGGAGTTCATTTGTGTGTTGCTGATCATGGAAGCCGCCATGGTGGGCGTTTTCGTCAGTCTGAATACCGTTCTTTTCTTTATTTTCTGGGAAGCGATGCTGGTTCCCATGTACCTGATCATCGCGGTTTGGGGCGGCCCCCGCAAGGACTATGCCTCCATCAAATTCTTTCTCTACACCCTGATCGGAAGCATATTTCTTTTTGTGGCCATCATCGCGATGTATGTCACCACCGGTACCTTTTTTATCCCGGCGTTAATGGCGCATCAATACAGCTTCAGCTATCAGATGTGGATCTTTTGGGCCTTTACCCTGGCATTTGCCATAAAGGTGCCCATGTGGCCCCTTCACACATGGCTTCCTGCCGCCCATGTGGAGGCGCCCACCGCAGGAAGTGTGATTCTGGCCAGCATTCTGCTGAAGATGGGCGGCTATGGTTTCCTGCGGTTTTGCCTTCCCATGGCGCCGGCCGCAACGATGTATTGCATGCCTTATCTGATTGCGATTTCCATCATGTCCATCATTTTCGGCGGATACCTCGCCCTTGGACAAAACGATGTCAAGCGGCTCATCGCTTACTCCAGCGTGGGACATATGGGTTTTGTCACGCTGGGGATATTTCTGTTAAACGGCGTCGGCATCAAGGGCGCCATATTGCAGATGGTGAATCACGGCGTGACCACCGGGGCGCTCTTTATCTGCGTCGGCATCATTTATGAGCGGACCCATAGCCGTGAGATTTCGGACAATAGCGCATTGGGAATGATTATGCCGATTTATGTCACCTTTTTGGTGATATTTTCGCTATCGTCATTGGCATTTCCCGGCACCAACAGTTTTGTAGGAGAGTTCCTTGTCCTGATGGCCTCATTCTCCAAATACAAGTTTGTCGGGGGGCTGGCCGTCATCGGCGCGATATTGGCGGCTGCCTATATGCTCAGACTGGTTCAGAAGATGGTATGGGCGGATTCGGACGGTCATATGCACCATAGTGAAAAATCACATCTGGCTGATCTGAATTTCAGAGAGACGGCGACGCTGGCGTTTCTGGCCGTCTTTGTCTTCTGGATCGGATTGAATCCGGGCCCTTTTTTAAAAGTGATGGACTCCAGCACCCTTCACCTTCTCCAACAGTTGGAAGCCGGCAAAAAAGTTCTGCCGGCAGGTCATGGAGAAGTCCATGCGCTGCTGAACGGGATGGGGGATTCCATTAGGCATCTGATCGCCTTTAAATAAAGCAGGATTTTGACCCGACATGATGTTTCGTTCGCGCACTGACTTTCGCAGAAGTCGACTGAACGTCGAATAAAATAATACCTATTAATGGATTGAATTTCATGACACTGTTTTTACCTGAACTGGCATTGCTGTTAACGGCTGTGGTTTTCTTTTTCGTTTCTTTAGGGAAAATCAAAGGGGCTCGCCTGCAAGGGCTGGGGATCCTATTTTCCGGCATAGCCGTTCTTCTATCTTTATATTCCTATGGTATGCAAGGATCCTTGTTCTTCAATGCATATCGTGTAGATGCTTTTTCCCAAATATTCAAAATCATCATCGCCTTCGGACTTTTTTTCGTCATTTACCTGGGGAAGGGACTTTACGGCATCGATGATTTCCTCCAGCCGGAGTACTACCTTTTTTTGACCTTGAGTGCATTCGGGTTGATGGTTATGAGCAGCGCGGTGGAGCTGATAACGATTATCCTTTGTCTTGAAATCCATTCATTTGCGCTGTTTATCATCATTCCGTTTCGGAAACAGGGCGCCTACCGTATACAGATGGAAGCGGGAATCAAATACGCCCTTTTCGGAGCCGCGGCATCCGGCATATCCCTTTACGGCATCAGCTATATTTTTGGGATGACGCACACCACCTATCTGGCTGATCTCGTAAAAATCATACCCGGCGTCATACTCAAAGAACCTTTGATGCTCGTCGGCCTTGTCATGCTCCTTGTCGGTTTCTTTTACAAACTGGCCCTGTTCCCCATGCATTTTTGGGCACCGGATGTCTACGAAGGCGCCGCCAACGAAACATCCGGTTTTGTCGCAACCCTTCCCAAAGTGGGTGCCGTGGCATTGCTGATCCGGCTGATTTCCCTGGCCGGTGTGGATGCGACCCAGTTTACATGGGTTCTGATGGTTTTTGCCGTGCTTTCCATGACCTTTGGAAACCTATCAGCCCTGGTGCAGAACGACATCAAGCGTCTTTTGGCATACTCCAGCATCGCCCATGCCGGTTATGTCATGATCGGTCTCCTTTGCGCCACCGAGTTTGGATATCTTTCCGGCATGTATTATATCGCGGGTTATCTGCTGATGAATTTGGCCTGTTTTTTTGTGATTTACAACCTTGCACCCCAGGGGGAAAACATTACTTTTGCCGATCTGAGCGGATTATATAAACGTTCGCCCCTTCTGGCCTTGACACTGGCTGTGGGGGCCTTCGGTCTGGCGGGTATTCCGCCGACCATCGGGTTTACCGGAAAGCTGTTCCTCTTTACCGCCGCCATTAAAAAAGATATGTATGCCCTGGTTATTCTCGCTGTGATCAATACCGGTCTCGGTATCTTTTATTATCTTAAAATGGTCAGGGCGGCTTATACCAGCACCGATACCCAGATGCCACCTCTCCATCTCAGATTGTCAACAGCGGTTCTCGGAATCTTTTTCATTGTCGTCATTATTCTGCTGGGAACCTTTCCCCAGGGATTTTTGGATATTGCCAAAGAGGCGGTTGCCGCCGTCATATAGCTGGTCATGATCCATACTATATTCCATAAAATCTAAAGGCGATAATAAACCTCAATTGATACTTAGATATCAAAACATTCAAAAGCCGATCAATGTGGATATGCTCTGGGATTACCACAACAGTCAAAACATATCCCATTCATATGGTGCCCCAAAACTGATCTTCAGTTAACCTCCTTTGTATATATCATCATTAGGGCGCAACCAATGCGATCGTCCTTATATCTCCGAATTATATATAATTATTGACTTAATAATACTTGTAAATTTAACTCCATCGTAAAATACACGCGTGTAATTTTCGATGGGGGTAAAAATGGTCGGTTATGCTTCCCTGTATATTGTACATCCTGTGATCGAGGACCTGAAGCGCAAATTCCCGTCCGTAACCGCCACCCAGGTGACCCTCGATAAAGAAGTTGACCTGATGACTAAGGATGGAATTCGGATCTCCTCGGCACACCTGTTTCTCACAGATTTAGTTTGATGGATTGTAGAGCGCCGCAATATTCTTTATTCTCTTTCTGAGCCGACTTTGCGAAGTCCCTCGATAACTTGCTCCACAATGTCTTCAAACTTGATGTTAATGGCCGATTCGTATGCTGTCTATTACTGATCTGCAATTAGCCTCCTTTACACATATCATCATACAAAAACAGAATGTTTAAATGATACAGACCCGAAGATCGATAGCAGATGTATGAATCAGGGCCAAACTCGGATTTGTCAGACATATTAAAGGTTTTTGGAACGGTTGATATCTTCATCTTTTGGACGGTCTCAGAAATCTGAAACTTCTATTTTCGTGTACTCACCATTTATGATCTGTTCTTTGATTCTTTTTCAAATATTTCTCTGAGATGCAAGATATTTCGATGGTATAGCCCCTGAGATCATCGCAACTTTATACAGTCAGAATCAAGTTTGAGTCTGTAAGGCATATCCCAGAAATTTCTGACAGGTTGATATCATGGGTTCCCAATAAGTGCTCAAGGGCTTTGACAAGTTTTTTTTTTGTCATATTTTATATATATATTATACTCAATCTATCGACGGATCGATACGTCAAATAATCGCTAACCCTTTAAGATTATATTTATTACAATATCTTGGCATATCCAAAAATGAGGAACGAAACCTTATCATTGAGACAGCGGGCCGAAGAGTTTTTACATAAGCATCCTGAAGCCATAAAAGGAATAACGCTGGCCGATGTGAAAAAATTGGTTGAGGATCTGCATTTACACCAGATGGAGCTGGAAATCCGGAACGAAGAACTGCGCCGGGCTCAATCGGAACTGGAGGCATCCCGTGACAGGTATTCCGATCTATATGATTTTGCGCCGGTGGGTTATGTGACGATATCGGAGCATGGACTTATTTTGCAGGTTAACCTTACCTGCGCCGAAATGCTGGGGGCGGAAAGAATCTATTTGATCGGAAGGCCATTGAGCCACTTTATTGTAAAGGATGATCAGAACAACTACTACCTTTTTCGAAAGAATCTTCTGGAATCCGGATCCCGGCAGGCCGCTGAATTGAAACTGCTCAAAAAAGGCGGCACTCAGTTTTACGCCAGGATGGAAGGCATGACCGTGATAGATTCCGAAGAAAATATGCGAATGTTTCGGATTGCCGTTACTGATATCACCAAGCGCAAGGAGGCCGAAGAGGCGCTGAAAAAAGCTCATAACGAATTGGAGTTGCGGGTTCAGCAGCGGACAGAGG
>JBAUWG010000194.1:0-2695 GCA_049583675.1 Desulfobacterales bacterium
GCAGTGAGTCGTTCATCCATGAGGGGGCAACAAATTGAAAGAGAGAATCGATTTGAGCTAATTGATCAAAACGCATGAAATCATAGACGTCCCCATTATTTCAAAATGTTGAAAGAGGGTTCCGGAGATAAGCACATCATTGAACGAATGCTTCGTGGCGCTTATGACGATTGGAAAGGTACACCCCACCTTATGGGGGGATGTGATAAAAGAGGCGTGGATTGCTCCTGTTTTGTCCGGAAGATTTATGAAGATGTATTTCACTATAATATTAAGACTTTGCCTCGAACTGTCAAGGGACTGTCAATCATGAAAAAAGGCAGAGAAGTTAAAAAAAATGACCTTCAACCCGGTGATTTGGTCATTTTCGAGCAGCCGCCACCCTGGTATAAATACCATGTGGGAATATATCTTGGTGGAGGCGAGTTTATGCATGCCTCTAAAAGCAAAGGCGTCATGATCTCTCGTATGGATGATCCATACCACTGGGCAAAGTACTATTCCAAGGCACGCCGACTCCTCACTGAGAAAGATAAACGAAAGATGTAGTGGGATATTTCATGACGAGGCCGCTTGTTCTGCTGCTGGCCGTGGCTACCGGAATGACCGTGGCAAGTATCTACTACGCTCAGCCCCTTCTGGAAGCCATCCGTACCACTTTAGGAATGGGTGTGACCGGCGCCGGTCTGATTATTACAGCATCGCAGTTGGGCTATGCCATTGGACTCGCTCTGCTGGTGCCTCTGGGTGATCTTTTCGAACGTCGCAAACTGGTTGTCATAATGACGTTCGGCATAGCGGCTGGCCTCGCCGGTATTGGCTTTTCCTCCAACGGTTCCATACTGCTCCTGATCTAAGATGGGACGTTCGTTCTGAACGTTCACAAACCCAACCATCTTGTATCTATTTTTTAATTTAAGTGAAAAATTCCGGCTGAGACTATGTTGATGATATCTTTGTCTGTGTAAAAGTGCTCAAAGAATTGCAGGAAAAATATGGATCTCGGTGACAATGATCTGCCGCCTCAGGGTTTGGTCATAGTAAGCTTTTTTGTCCCCTTGATCTGCCTAAAATTAGCGCCCTGGCTGACGCATCGCAAAGCAAGGTCTGCATCAATCACTCTTGTTCCCGAAAGGGCATTCACGCCATAGTCAAAGAGCACCGGGGAAAGAGGCACCGTATCTCCCAACATGACAATATAGGACTCGGTGTTACACAACTTTAGCAAATGTTCTATGGTATGGTTGGTTAGGGAAGTCCCCGTAATCGCCACAACGTCCGCCTGAGGAATCAGACGGTCGGCTTCCTTTTCCCTGAGATCCCCTTGTCGGGGGTTCTTCTCAATGACCCAGAGGGCCTTTGCCTTTTCGCGAATCCTGGAAATAAACGGAAAATGACCTACAATCACGACTTTTTTGCCCTCCCCCTTTTGCAAGATCAATTCAGCCGCGTTAAGCTCAATGCACGAATCGAGATCCACCTCAAGGAGGGAGTTGATGGCAGCCATTCCAATGGCGGCTTCAAGAATGCTTTCCGAGTACGCCATTTGAACAAGATCTCCCGGGGTCTCATCCAGCAGGAATCCGGGGACATTCACCAGCGGGCCTTCCTGCTTGAGGGCGTCTCTCGGAAGAGTCGCCGCAAGGCCGCAATACTTTGTGAGAACCCCGGTGTGAAAGACCCCCAGTCGAATATCTTGCACAGGGGCATTAAAGTCGAGAATCGAAATTAAATCATCAAGTATCTTCATGGTAGTTCCTCTCAGGGGCCATCCTGGGAATCCTATGTTCCTGAGATCTTCCGGGTTTTAATCTTTATGGATAGCGGCAAACATGGCCGCTACTTTATTTCTGCTCATCTTGAGATAGTCCCGATCCTTTGAAAAAACTTCAAGTGTTATGGTCTCATCATATCCGATACCTTTGAGGGCTTGAACAATTTCATGAAAATTGACGCTCCCTGCCCCAACAGGCAAATGGTTGTCTGCTCCGCCGAGGTTGTCGCTGATATGGATATGGTCAATTCGCTCCGGAAACCTTTCTATAAATTTTACCGCTCTTTTTCCCTTTGCGTCTTCGATATGAGCATGTCCAATATCAAGCGTCATTTTGAGATTTGGAAATTTTACGAATATGTCGGCAAAATCCTCAGGCTCCGCCAGGGAATGGGTTTAACCGGAAAATTCATTGCCCCATAAAGCATGTCTTTGACCTCCCCTTTTTTAATGCTGTTCAAAAGTTCTATATATCATAAGCCGTTCGTCCTTTGAAGCAATTCGATTTAAAATAAGATTTGGTTCAGTGTCCATCCATAGATAAGTAAATAACTATCTCTTGAGAATGGCTTGTTTACTTATTTATGGATGTCCTTAAGATCACCCAGTTCGAATTTGATATCCGTTATTTAGCGGAATATAGTGTATGGTATCCGCTTTATTTTTTGAATGAAGAATATTGGCCGAATCCAACCTTTTTAATCGAGGAAATTTGCAGGACATATACCGACAAAATATAGCTGAATAGTCCTACAAAAAAATCGGATAAACTCTCCTTTCAATCGGTTTCTGTTATGTCTATGATTATATCATATACAACAATTCCGGAGTTTCCCGGATAGAGGGAATATGATGTTTTCTGGAATTATTTTTAAAGACCAACCTGTGCTCTAAAAGCCCTGGGGTTAGAAATTCGAAAAA
>JBAUWG010000195.1:0-4632 GCA_049583675.1 Desulfobacterales bacterium
CGTTGATATAGCAGTGTCTGCACCTGAGATTACAGCGGGTCAGGAGGTGAAAGAATATATTGGCGGCATTCTTTGAAAAAGCGACGGTTTTTTTCATGATACGCTGGTTAAAAATTTTCGAGGCAATTTTTGGATAGATCCACGTCAAAACTGATCGGGTAACAGCCGTCGAAACATGCCTTGCAAAAATTGTTTTCCGGATGTTCGATGCCGGTTGAACCCAAAAGTCCTTCAAGACTGAGGTAATTCAACGAATCCAGACCGAGAAAATTTTTGAGCTTTTCGATGGACATATTGGCGGCGATCAGTTCTCCTCGTGTAGAAAAATCAATGCCGTAATGACACGGAAAACGGTGGGGCGGTCCTGCAACACGCAGGTGTATTCGGTTTACGCCGAGCCCGCGGAGCGCTCTGACTCTGGTTTTAACGGTGGTTCCTCTAATAATCGAATCTTCGATGATAACGATATTTTTCCCTTCGAGAAGCTTTTTGACCGGGTTTAATTTTACCCGAACACCGAAATCGCGCATGCTTTGGGTTGGCTGTATAAATGTTCTGCCTACATAGTGATTGCGGATCATCCCGATTTCAAAAGGGATTCCGGAGGCTTCCGAATACCCCAACGCAGCATATGTCCCGGAATCGGGAAACGGCATCACCAGGTCCGCATCCACCGGGGCCTCTTGGGCCAGGCGCCGTCCGTGGGCTTTTCGGGTTAGGTACACATTCTGCCCATAGATTGTGCTGTCCGGTCTTGCAAAATAGATGAATTCAAAGATGCAAAACGCCCTTCTTTCAGGCGTTGGTGTTTTAATACTCCGAATGCCATCTTCATTGATAATGACGATTTCACCCGGATCGAGTTCGCGAACAAATTCAGCCTGGACCAGGTCGAGCGCGCAGGTTTCCGAAGCCAGAATGAAATGGCCGTTCAGTTTGCCGATGCACAACGGTCGAAAACCATAAGGATCCTTGATGCCGATAACCTCTCCCTTGCTGGTCAGCATTACAAATGAATACGCCCCTTTCAACCGGGACACCGTTTCTACAAGAGCGCCTTCAAATCCTAATTTCAGGCTCTTTACGAAGAAATGAAGAAAGATTTCGCTGTCCATAGTGGTCTGAAAAATGGAACCGGTTTCTTCGAGCTCCTTTTTCAGGTGGTGGGCATTGACCAGGTTGCCGTTATGCGCGATAGCATATGCCTTTTTGCGATGATGCACCACAAAGGGCTGTGCATTGCCGAGTATTGAGCTTCCTGTTGTAGAGTAGCGCACATGTCCGATGGCGCTTTCTCCAGCTAAATGTTCCAGGTGGGTGACGTCAAAAACATCCGGAACCAGACCCATTCCTTTGTGGTCAACAATGTTGTAGTCACGAGCGACGGCAATTCCGGCACTTTCTTGTCCGCGGTGCTGGAGTGCATACAGGCCAAAGTAACTCAGTTTTGCGGATTCAGGGTGGCCGTAAATACCGAACAGTCCGCAGGCTTCGCGGGGTTTATCCAAATAATTCATGATGCTAACTATTATACTCCTGTATTGTTTTCACCGAAAGGGTTTTTTCCTTGAGAGCTGCAATCCCTTTGCTCATGGCCATGGCGCCGGCTATGGTCGTTGTATATGGAACATTGAATTGTATGGCTGCACGTCTGATTTCGTATCCATCGCGTTTGGTTTCGCCGCCCGAAGGTGTATTGACGATGAGCTGAATTTCATGGTTTTTTATGGCATCGACAACATGGGGACGGCCGACGGAGACCTTATTCACCAGACGGTTGACAATACCCCGGTCCCTTAAAAATGATGAGGTTCCCCGGGTGGCCATGATGGTAAAACCCATCTCGTAAAATTGTGAGGCGACGGGAAGGACCGCCTCCTTGTCCCGGTCTTTTACGCTGATAAAGACGGTACCGTTGTCCGGCAGAAGACTTCCGGCGCCGAATTGTGCCTTTGCATACGCGGAACCGAAATCCGAGTCGATGCCCATGACTTCTCCCGTTGATTTCATCTCCGGTCCTAAGAGGGAGTCTACATCCGGAAACCGGTTAAACGGCAAGACCGCTTCCTTGACGGAAACATGGGTTGGTATTTTTTCACTGACGATATTGAGTTCTTTTAATGTCTTACCGAGCATCACCTTTGTCGCGATCTTCGCCAGGGGAATGCCGGTGGCCTTGCTGACAAACGGGATGGTCCTGGATGCTCTGGGATTGACTTCAAGAACAAAAAGCCGATCATTTTTAATGGCATATTGTACATTCATCAAGCCGACAACGTCAAGTTCCAATGCCATGGCTTTTGTCGCCCGGGCGATCTCTTCGAGCATTGCCGGAGAAATGTTGTATGGCGGCAGAACACAAGCGGAATCTCCGGAATGAATTCCCGCTTCTTCAATATGCTCCATGATCCCGCCAATAATGGTGACTTTTCCGTCCGAAACAGCATCCACATCGATTTCAACGGCATCTTCTATAAACTTGTCGATGAGCACTGGATGGCCAAAGGACTCTGCGATGGCGAATCTGGTGAAGTTTTCGAGTTCCCGGCGGTCATAGACAATTTTCATGGCCCGTCCGCCGAGGACATAAGAAGGACGAACAACGACCGGATAGCCGATTTTTTCAGCCACAACCACGGCGTCTATGATCGTCAAGGCGGTGTCGTTCTCCGGCTGAACGAGTCCTAATTTTCTCAAAAGCGTCTGGAACTGCTTTCTGTCTTCCGCTCGATTGATGCTTTCCGGCTGGGTGCCCAAAATCGGAACCCCGGCGTTGTGTAAAGACTCCGATAGATTAAGGGGTGTTTGACCGCCGAATTGAACAATAACCCCCATGGGTTTTTCGGTTTCCACAATATGCAGGACATCTTCTCGGGTCAGCGGTTCGAAATAAAGCTTGTCGGACGTGTCATAATCCGTGCTGACGGTTTCCGGGTTGCTGTTGACCATGATACTTTCAACCCCTTCTTCCCGAAGTGCAAAGGACGCATGGACACAGCAGTAATCGAACTCAATCCCCTGGCCGATGCGGTTGGGGCCGCCACCCAGAATCATGACCTTCTTTTGATTGGAAACCCTGGCTTCATTTTCTGTTTCATAGGTGGAGTAATAATACGGTGTTGCCGCTTTGAACTCGGCGGCACAGGTATCCACTAGCTTATAAACCGGACGGATACCGAAACCCTTTCTGATTTGTTCAATGGCCTCTTCTGTCGAGCCGGTTAAATGGGCGATTTGAACATCCGAAAACCCCAATGATTTTGCCTTTTGTAAAAGGGGTCCGGACAAATCGTGTCCTGAGGATCGTATCGTTTTCTCAAACTCGACGATTTGTTTGATCTGGTGTAAAAACCACGGATCGATGCGGGTGAGTTCATAAATGAATTGGATGGGCATTTCTTTGAGCATGGCATAGCGCAGGTAAAAGATTCGCTGGGAGTTAGGGGTTGCCAGCTTTTGTTCGATTTCGGACAGCGACAGATTTTTAGCCATATCGATGTCCGGATCCAAAAGATCTTTTCCATCGGATCCTAGACCAAAACGTCCGATTTCAAGAGATCTCAGGCCTTTTTGAAGCGCTTCTTTAAATGTTCGGCCCACGGCCATGGTTTCACCGACGGATTTCATGGCAGTGGTGAGATAATCTCGCGTCTCCGGAAATTTTTCAAAGGTCCATCGGGGTATTTTGACGACGCAGTAATCGAGCGTCGGCTCAAACGATGCGAAGGTTTCACCGGTGATATCATTGGGGATTTCGTCAAGCGTATATCCTACGGCCAGTTTGGCAGCGATTTTGGCTATGGGAAAGCCCGTGGCTTTTGATGCAAGCGCGGAACTTCGCGAAACGCGCGGATTCATTTCGATGACGATCAGTTCTCCGTCTTTCGGGTTTACAGCGAACTGGACGTTTGAGCCGCCGGTGTCCACGCCGATTTCCTGCATGATGGCAATGGACGCGTCCCGCATGGTCTGGTATTCTCTGTCTGAAAGTGTCTGTGCGGGCGCTACCGTGATGCTGTCACCGGTGTGGATGCCCATGGGATCCATGTTTTCGATGGAGCAGATAATGACGACGTTGTCGTTTTTATCCCGCATGACCTCCAGTTCATATTCTTTCCAACCCAGGACCGATTCTTCAAGCATGACTTGTCCGATCAGGCTGGCATCCAGTCCGGCCTTGGCCAGTTTTTCCAGTTCTTCCGGGTTATAGGCCGCACCGCCGCCCGTTCCGCCGAGGGTAAAACTGGGACGAACGATGATAGGGAATCCGATATTTTCGGCAATGGCTCTCACTTCTTCAATGTGAGTGGCAAAGCCGCTTTTGGGGATTCGAAGCCCGATATTTTCCATGGCATTTCGAAAAAGTTCCCGGCTTTCGGCCTTTTGGATCGAATTGAGGGATGCACCGATCATTTCGACGCCGAATTTATCGAGCACACCCATCTCGGCAACTTTTACGGCGGTATTGAGACCGGTTTGACCGCCCAGGGTCGGCAGCAGGGCACAGGGCCGTTCTTTTTCAATAATTTTGGCAACGGCCGAAGGAACTACCGGCTCAATATAGGTCCGGTCCGCCATTTCAGGATCGGTCATAATGGTCGCCGGGTTGCTGTTGACGAGGACGACCTCGTA
>JBAUWG010000196.1:0-2094 GCA_049583675.1 Desulfobacterales bacterium
GGTCCTGAGGGGGCAGGCCAAAATATTGCTTGACATTTGGCCTACCGATGGTAAATTAGCTACCGTCGGTAGATTTAATGCCAGCGGTAAATGAAGATTTGTGTTTTCCCCACTTCAAAAACCGAAAAATTGGAGCGATCATTTGAACAAAAACAAACCTGTCAAAGATATAATCCAGGCAAGAAAAAAGCGCGAAAAAAAACATCGCGTCGAAAGCATTATAGATTCGGCGAAAAGAGTTTTTTTTAAAAAAGGTTACCTCAAAGCGACTATGGACGAAATTGCACGTGGTGCCGAAATCACGAAGCCAACCATCTATCAGTATTTCAAGAACAAGGACGATCTGTTTTTTTCTTTGATGACGCCAGTGATTGATGACGTCGGCGTTCAACTGGAAAAAATTTGGAAAAAACTGGAAAACTCGCAATACAAATCAGGGGAAAAAATTCTAAGAGAGATGTTTCAAGCATTTTACCACTCCTACGAACTTTCACCTGATATTTTTCGAATCGTCCAAATGTTTCAGCAAACCAATTTGGTTTCAAAACTTACCCCGGAAGTTGGGGATGCAATGAATCGCAAGGGAAGAAACAATTTTCAATTAGGCCGCAAAATCCTGACCACGGCGATGAAACGCGGCTTGATAAAAAAAATGGACACCAACAGTCTCGTTGATTTGTTTTGGGGGCTTACGGTTGGGGTTATCCAATTGGAAGACATCAAAAAGGACGACCAGTTTGACCACCGTTACAAAAGGTCAGTGTTGGGCCTCGCTGAGAATATTTTTGTTGAGGCGTTGAATGTTAAATAGGGGACATAATCGAATGGCACGAAACAACAAGATTCGTTTCAAAAAGAAACCGAGGGGGTAAAATCGTTGGCCAATTCAGAGAACAACTCCGGAATTTCGATAAAAGGCTACTACACACCAAGCGATATTCCCAAGGGACATCTGGACGATATCGGCGAGCCCGGCACATATCCCTTTGCCCGCGGCATCAGCGCCAAACGCCCAGGTGGCTGGATCCAAAGAGAACTATCGGGAGAAGGAGAGGCGCAAAGATCTAACGAGCAACTTCTGTATTTAATCGGAAAAGGACAAACAGGCATTGATGTAATCGGAGATAGTCCGACAATGGGTATGGTGGATCCGGATCATCCCATAGCGGCAAATGCCGTTGGGACCCAAGGCGTTTCCCTGTGCCGATATCAAGACTATATCGAACTCTTCGAAAATATTCCGTTGGATAAAATATCCGTTTCCAGCTCCGTCCCCCCGCTTTTTGCCATGACCGGGCTTTATCTAGCGGCAAAAGCAACCGGCGTTCCTACGAAAAAACTCCGCGGTTCCGTATTGCAGCCCCCGTTTTATGCAGAAGACTGTGGATACGCAAATCACCTACCGATTAATCTGCGAATTCGTCTCTCACTTGACTGTATGGAATTCGCATCCAGAGAAATGCCCCGTTTTCATGCTTATATCGAAGATACCTATTTCTTCAGCGAGTCCGGCCTGAACGCAGTCGAAGAGATGGCGCTGGGATTGGTTGAAATTCGATATTTGATCAGGAAGATGATGGAACGAGGGATAGATGTGGACCAATTTGCTCCGAGAATCGCCATTTTGGTGAATTGCGGCATGGATTTTTTCGAAGAAGTCGCAAAAATTCGATCTGTGCGGCGGATTTTTGCGCAAATGATGAAAGAGGAATTTGGCGCAAAAGATCCCAGATCCATGGCGGTAGTCATTGCCTCCCACACCTCCGGTTTGTCTCTTACGGCCCAGCAACCTTTCGGTAATATCGTCCGGGGAACAATCCAGGCGCTGGCACTGGTTATGGCTGGGGTTCAAGCTCTGGAGATATCGGCGTTTGACGAAGCATTTCGAACTCCCAGTAATGCATCTCACCTAATCGGGCTGCGAACCCAAAAAATCATCCACCTGGAATCGAAAGTGGCGGACGTTGCCGATCCATTAGGCGGTTCATATTACGTGGAATCGCTGACCGATGATATCGAAGGACGTATCCGGGATATGGTCCGGGAACTAGAATCGATGGGCGATGCAGCGGAATTAACGGAACGAGGATATTT
>JBAUWG010000197.1:0-4435 GCA_049583675.1 Desulfobacterales bacterium
GCTTTCCGGATCTGTACGTTGACGGCTACACCTATCCGGACCCGCCCAGTCGCACGGAGGATCAGTAAATACTATGAAAAAATCAGAACGGCTAGAGCTCTTCCTCGATCTCTGCCGGATCGATTCGCCGTCGGGCGAAGAGCAGTCGGTCGGGGGCTACATCATCAAGCATCTTGCCCGCCACAAGATCAGGGCCGGCCGCGATGCGTACGGCAACGCGATCGCCAAAGTTGCGGGTGAGGGCAAGCCCCTCGTGCTTTCGGCCCATCTCGATACGGTCGAGCCCGGGCGGGGCGTGAAGCCGGTGGCGCATCCGGCCGCTTGACCTCGTCTTCACGCGCCAGGAAGAGACGGACCTAAACCGGGTTTACAATCTTGATTTGAGCCGGATTCGGGCGAGCGAGGGCTTGATCCTCGACGGGGAGGACGCGCCCGGCCGGATCACGATCGCCTCGCCCTACATCTGCAATGTCGATACCCGGGTGGAAGGGCGGGCGGCGCATGCCGGCATATTTTTACAGTTCTGGATGTGCTCTGCACTGGGGCCTAATCGTTTGGCGCTGAAGATTCGACCTACAAACCCAAGTAGATCTCTTTGATCTCCTGGTTGCGAAGCAACTCCTGGGAATTTCCCTGCATTTCAACTCTTCCGGTGGAGAGAACATAACCATAATGGGAATTATCAAGGGCCAATTGTACATCCTGTTCAACCAATAGAACGCTGGTGCCTTGCTGATTAATCTCTTTTACATTGTCAATCAGATCATCGACAATCAGCGGGGCGAGTCCCAAGGACATCTCATCGATTATAATCAGCCGGGGGTTTCCCATGAGACCCCGGGCAAATGCACACATTTGCTGTTCTCCTCCGGAAAGGCTGCCGGTTTTCTGCTGCCGCCGCTCTCCTAACCGGGAAAAGATCTTATAAACTCTTTCCAGTTCCGGCCGTATATTTTTAGATTTTTTCCTTCTGAATGCTCCCATCATCAGGTTTTCTTCTACCGTCATATAGGGAAACAGTCTTCTCCCCTCCGGAACCTGGATAATTCCTTTGGCGACGATTTCCTTGGAAGACATCCGGGTAATATCTTCACCCTGAAAAACGATAGTGCCGCTATACGGGTTTAAAAGTCCGGATACGGTTTTAAGCAATGTTGATTTCCCGGCGCCATTGGCTCCCACCAAGGCGACGATCTGGCCTTCTTCAATCTGAAGGCCGATATCCCAAAGCACCTGAATATCTCCATATCCTACATTCAGTTCTCTGATTTCAAGCAGCACTGCCCAGTTCCTTATATCGTCTTCCCAGGTAAGCTTTAATCACAGCCTCATCATTCAACACGTCTCCCACCGTCCCATCGGCGATCTTCTCTCCGTGGTGGAGCACAAATATCCGGTCACAAACATTTTTGATCGCACGCATAACATGCTCGATAATTAAGATGGACATACCGCTTTCCCGAATCTTTTTAATGAGTTCAACCGCCTGGTCAATTTCACCAAAATTGAGCCCGGCCATGACTTCATCAAACAAAACCAGTTCCGGGTCCATGGCCAAGGCTTTTGCCATTTCCAGCCGCTTGCGGGACGCCACGCTCAGCTGATCCGCACCTTTGTTCATCTGATCTGCCAGACCGACAAATTCTAAGATTTGCTCCGCCCTTTGAATCGCTTCCTTGGCGGATTTATTTTTTCCCCCGGCACCATACATGGCGCCCACCGCTGCATTTTCCTTTACCGTCATTCCGGGAAACGGTTTAACAACCTGAAAAGTTCGGCTGATTCCCATACGGCCGATCTGATATGGCTTTTTCCCTGATATTCGCTTGCCTTTGAAAAAAACATCTCCGTCTGAAGGCGCATAAACCCCGGCAATCACATTCACCAGGGTGGTCTTTCCGGCGCCGTTGGGGCCAATAAGCCCCAGGATTTCGCCTTGTTGAAGATAGAAATCAACATAGCCCACCGCAATAAGCCCTGCAAAGCGTTTTGTAATATTTTTGCCTTCCAGAATGACCATAAATGCAAACCCTTTTTATATACGATGTTTACGAATATTTTCCAAAAAATATGAAATTCCGAATTTGCGCTGAGTGATTAGATCAATCAAACCCTTGGGTGTAAAAACAATGGCCAAAATGACCACCGTTCCAAAAAACAGGGTATGCGCCACAAGGAAATAATTCGAAAGTGTCTCTGATATTATTTCTATACTAAAAGCACCGATCAAAGGTCCAAACAACTTTCCCATTCCGCCGAATACGGCCATCACGATCATTTTTACGGTGGTTTCAACGCTGAATGCCGGACCGGGTTTGAGAAACGCTTGTTGATAGGCATAAATACTGCCGGCAAGCCCTGTGAAGAGACCGCTTAGGGCAAAAGCGATGGTTTTGGACAACGTTGTATTGATTCCCACTGAATTTGCCGCATCTTCGTCTTCCCGGATGGCAATCAGTGCATAACCCAATTTGGCATTCAGGATGAGATGGGTTGCAAGCAGGGTTAGAACAAGGGTACCCAGCATCATATAGAAAAATAAATAATATTGGCCCTGGATGGATAAGTCGAGCATGGGCAGATAGATGCCGGAATTGCCTTCCGTGATTTCAAGATTTTGCACCAGGGCCTTCATGGCCTCGGCCACGCCTAACGTTGCAATGGCAAAATAGTGGCCCCGCAGACGTAAAACAGGAAGTCCGATGAGAACGGCGAACAATGCCGAACCGCAGCCGGCCGCCAGATAGGCGACCGCAAAATGCGTTCCGGCCTTTTCCATCAAAACCGCTGTAATATAACCCCCTATTCCAAAAAAAACGACATTGCCGAACGAGGCGTATCCCGTGTAACCGCCGATGATGTTCCAGGCGCTGGCCATAATGGCAAACATCAGGATATCGGTTCCGAATCGGATGATAAAATTATTGCTGACCAGAGGAAACAGAACGACGATCAGTAAAATGAAGCCGCAGATTGAAAATTTTTGTAATGTTTTCGTCTTCATATTCAGTCTGCCCCTCCGAGAATCCCTTTCGGCCGGGTAATCAAGACCAGTACCAGAATCGTAAAACTGATCAGATTTCCATAAGTCGATCCAAACCAGTCGGTGCCGAAGGCTTCGGCAAGGCCTAAAGCCAGACCTCCGATGATCGGGCCGAGCATGCTGCCCAACCCGCCGATAATAACGACCACAAACGATTTGAGGGTGAGTTCTCCACCCATCATCGGACTGATCGGAAAAAGGATCGACCAAAGGGTTCCGGCAGCACCTGCGGCCCCGACGCCCAGCCCGAAGGTTACTGCGTAAGTCTTGGCGACATCCACCCCGACGAGACGTGCGCCATCAAGATCCTGAGACGTTGCCCGTATCGAACGGCCCAGATTGGTTCGGTTCAAAATGAGAAAAAACGCCAGACTGATGACAACGACCAGAAGGAAAGCCAGCAGGCGAATTGTTGGAATTGTAACCCAGTTTCCCAAGGAAAAGTTTGCGGCTCCGTAAGCAACCTTTACTTTTCGAACATCGGCCGTCCAAGCGACCAGGGCCGCATTATTGATGAAAATTTCAATGCCAAAAGCAAGAATCAGGGTTATAAATGCGCTGGCCCGAATGACATAATTTATTAAGAATCTTTGCACCCCGTATCCAAGGACAAAAAGAATCGCCATGGAAAAAACCAGGCTCACAAAAGGGTCCATTCCCAAAAACGAAAAGAGCCAGTAAGTGGTAAAAGCACCGAGCATGATAAAGGACCCATGGGCGATGTTGATGATGCCCATCACGCCCCATATCAGAGACATTCCCATGGCCATCAAGGCATAGAGACCACCCTTGAGAATACCGTTTACAAGTATTTGAAGCAGCATTGATAAAAATCCTTCAACAGGGTATTTCCAGCTGCAAGAAATCCGGCGGGATCTTCTCTGAACTGTTCATCCCGGCGTTAAAACGTGTCGGATATCTCCCTGTAAACCCTAACACGCACGTTTCGTTTGAAATGGGGAGGAATATGGATTCCTCCCCTCCATCAACTTGTTTAATCCGCCGGACAGGTCCCCGGACTTATTTTCTCATTTTCCAGTTTGGAAAAGGATAAACGGGTTTTTTAACACCATTGGGATAAACCTGGTATACTTCACCGCCTAAAATCTGCAATACGACGCTGGTCCCCTTGATCTGACCGTTATCGCTGAATTCCACGCGTCCATAAATCGTTTCTAAATTTGTTGCTGCAACGGCGGCTCTCACTTTTTCTCTATCCAGTGATCCTGCCTGTTCGATGGCGTTCTTGTAGACGGCAACATCGGCAATACCGGAAGCATTGTGATAATCCGGATCATAATTAAATTTTGCTTTAAACAGCTTGATAAACTCTTGCGTGTCTGCAAAGAGGTATCCTTTAAAGTTCATTTGGGTGGACCAACTGGCAACGCC
>JBAUWG010000198.1:0-2871 GCA_049583675.1 Desulfobacterales bacterium
GTGCCGGAGGCACGAACATCAATATAAGTCAGCTTGCCGCCCCGGTCCAACAGTTCCATAATCGTGTTGGCGGCTTTTACCCTCAAGGATTCGAATACATTCCGGCCATACAAAACGAGGTGTTTACAATTTTTGAAATCGTAATTGAACGTCTTTCGCCCTGAGCCAAAGAGTGAAATGGCTGCATGTTGAACGTTTCGAGCGCATGTGCAGTCATGGTTGTAATAGTTTGGAGAGCCGATGGCCCGCAAGAAGCTACGATGTATATCTCTAAAGGGCCCCCCACGGTCGCTCAGGGCAACGGCCTTTCCGCCGAATTCATCGATGATCGGTTTTAACTTGCCCGCAATATAATCTAGGGCTTCGTCCCAGCTGATCTTTTCCCATTCTCCTGCCCCGCGTTTGCCTTTCCGCATCAACGGATACTGGGGCCGTTCATAGTCATACTCCATGGCCAAACCGGCCGATCCTTTTGCGCAAAGGCGCCCGGCCATGCCGGGATCATGGGGATTTCCCTCGATCCATTTCACGATACCGTCTTCCAGTTCAACGCGAATGGGACACCGAACGGTACACATGCCACAAATACTGAACACAGATTTTTTCATACTGCTCACCTCTTGTTTTAAAAAACCACCTATGATATCCGACTAAACGACCACCCGCAAAGCAGGTGGCTTGCCTTTGTCCGCCTCCTTATGGCGGACAGAGGCAAAAGCACGTTAGTGCTTTCAACGTTGAACTTGCATCCGGGTGCAAAGCACCCGGTTTGTTTGCCAAAAATCACATTCATGAATCGGTGACGCAGCCGAAACAAAATTCGGCATTATACCGGGGATATTAAAACCCTTTCGCATTAGTTTGCGATAACAACCTCACCGTTTGAACGGTGAAAATCTCCTCCACCGCACAGAAAAAGTCAAGGGAGAATTCAGATTTTTTTTTAAAATTCAAAAATGGTATTGCTTTCCGGCGCAACTGGGTTTTTAATGAGACGCTATGATCATATGGTAAATTTTTTAAATGCTGCGCTGATAGGGATTGTCGGCGCCGTATTGCTGGTGTTATTCTGTGCCGGATTCATGTCCATTGGAACCGTCGAGAAAGTTTTACCGTTTATCATAGGGTTTAATGCCGCCTTAACAGGATACAACCTGATCCGCCGGGCAAAAGACCGTTTACAATACAAACGAATCTGGAGCACCGTATCCGGCATTACGATGGTTATCGGCGTGGTTTTAATTTTAAATATCGGCTCCCGTCATTATTCCGGCGGTGATTTCGTTTACATCGCCGACTTTTTAACGTTAGTTTTCATTGCCGGTGTTTTCAGTTTTCTGGGTGCGATCCTGGCCATAAGATATTTTAAGCTTTGATGGCACGAATTTAAAAGTTGAGTTTAACCTTAATTGAGCGAAGCGGTAGATGTTCAAAAAGATAGACTTTTGCTAAGTTCCCATTAATTGTTTAACCACTTAAAAGGCATAGGAGGTAGGTTATGAAAAAATGCCTGATTCCGGTAGTACTAGTATCTTTTGGATTGGTTTTTCTCTTTGCAGGTGCGGGTGTTTGCAGTACGACGGCGACCATTTCCGCAGCCCAATACAAGGCCGGCGACACGGTAACCATAGAGGGAACCATCGATCCCGGCAAGAACCTTTACATTGCGGTTTCATCTCAAAAAACCTTTGCGCCGGCTGACACCAAAGGCGTTCATGAGATTATACATTTAAGTAGTGATGCCAAGAAAAATGGCTTCACCATGGAGACATCCATACCCGACCTCTATTACATGCTGACGTCAAATCCGGAAGAATTCGGAAAAATTACCAAAAAAAAATACGGCGGTCCGTCTTTTTTTACCGAGAAAGGTAAAAGAGGGCTCTATGAAACCAATTGGTTCAAATTGTCGAACTTTGATGCACTCGGCCCGGAAGCAAAAGCTTCCCTGGCCACCATCAAGACCGAGCAGCAATGGAATTTTTTCAAATACGCGCATGAAAGCAGTTACGGGATCAATACCATCGTCAAGGAAGGTACCAATGTGGGGCAAGTCACGATTTTTGCCCGGAGCGTCCTCGGAGATTACAACACCCAAAAAGATTACTGGAATAAAGGAACGGTCATTTCCTTGGATAAAACTACCGGAAAATTCAAGGCATCCTTTAAATCCTTTCGACATACACCGCCGAATACAAAGTTTGATGTCTATGTCAACGGTGAAAAGACCGGGAGCTATAACGTCACCGCCAACGGTTTCTGGTTGAATTTGGGCGGCCGCTATATGAACCCCCTTTGGATCATCATCGGCGCCATTTTGGTGGGAACCTATTTTTCCATGATCGGTGCGGCAGGCGGCATGCTCATGGCCGCCTTCCAGGTCATGGTGGTGCAAACTGCCGGTCCTGTCGGAATTAACGCCGCCAATGTTCTTCGACCTTCCAATATGGCGTTGACACTATTTTCTCCTTTGGGATCTTTTTACCGGTATGCCGTGAAAGAAAGGCGGGTGGCCTGGCCGGTGGGGATTTCGTTCGGGGTGGGAATTTTTATCGGTTCGATTTGGCTGGGGAAATATGCCACCAAGTACCTGCCCATGCAGACCTATAAAGAGTGGTTGGCCATTCTGGTGGTACTCATGGGCATCAGAACCCTCTACGAACTCACGCCCAGGGTTATGGAAAAGCGAAAGAACATCAAGGCCATGGTGAAAAAATTCAACGCGGCCGTGGCTAAGGCCAAAGCTGAAGGGACTTCCTTGGAAATGGGAAGGATCGAACCGGTCAAAACCGGGCTGACCGATTATCGCTTCAAATTTTGGGGTGAAGAATTTACCATTAACCCCTTGCTGTTCGGCCTTTTGGGCTTGGG
>JBAUWG010000199.1:0-16986 GCA_049583675.1 Desulfobacterales bacterium
AGCCCGCTTATTGAAAAATCAGATGGCTCAATACATCGGGCCCTTGGATTCCCATGTGGTCGATGCCGTATGCAAAGAAGTGGGCGAATCTTCGGCCACCCGGTTTACCGTTATTCTGCCGTCGGGACGCGTTATCGGTGATTCCAATGAAAATCCGGCCGTTATGGACAACCATGCATTGAGGCCCGAGGTCATTAAGGCTCGAGAGGAGAGCGTTGGGAAATCCATACGTTACAGCATGACTCTCCAGAAACGGATGATGTACGTTGCCATTCCGTTAAAAAACAAAGAGAAGATGATTGCCGTGATACGGGCGGCATTGCCGGTTACCGCCATTGATCAGGCGCTAAAGACGATACAGATAAAGATTGGGCTTGGGGGGCTTTTTATCGCACTGCTTGCGGCAGGAATCAGTCTTTATGTGTCACAGCGCATCAGTCGGCCTATTGAAAAATTAAAAAAAGGAGCGGAATTTTTTGCGCGAGGTAATTTGTCCCACCGGATGCCGGGTACGGATCTGGTTGAAATCGACAGTCTCATCGAAGCATTGAACCAGATGGCCGTTGAACTCGAAGACCGTCTCAATACCATTGTTCGTCAGAAGAATGAACTGACGGCGGTTTTGTCGAGCATGGCCGAAGGCGTCATCGCCGTAGATATGGATGAAAGGATTATCAGCATCAACAGGGCAGGGGCAAAAATTTTTGAAGATCTGTCCCAGAACCTGCTCAATCGAAGTATTCCGGAGGCCATCCGAAATCCGGACCTTCAAAAGTTTATCGATAAGGCCCTTTCCAGCAAAGAAAATCTTGAAGAAGATATTACCCTTTACCAAAAGGGTGAACGAATATTGAACATTCACAATACGCCTCTGGAAGATGCTGCCGGTCAACGAACCGGCATTTTGGTGGTGATGAACGATGTGACCCATCTTCGAAAGCTTGAAAACATGAGAAAAGATTTTGCCGCCAACGTTTCCCATGAACTCAAAACGCCGCTGACAGCGATTAAAGGATTTGTTGAAACCCTTCGAACCAGCGAAGGCGTCGATCCAAAGGAAACCCAGCGGTTTTTATCCATTATTGAAAAGCATGTGAATCGTCTCACCGCCATTATCGAAAATTTGATGAAGCTTTCCAAAATCGAGCGGCAGGATGAAACCAGTGAAATTCGTCTGGAAGACAGTTCCGTAAAAAGCATCATTTTACCGGCTATTCAGTCATGCCGGGAAAAGATAGCGGCCAAAAACATCACCGTTGATCTGGTATGTCCGGAAGACATTTCGGCCAGGCTGGATTCCAGATTGATGATCCAGGCGTTGGTAAACCTTCTGGATAATGCCATCAACTACAGCAGCGAAAAAAGTGATATTAAAATTTCAGCAACTGTAATAGACAAAGAGTTGCAGATCTGTGTTCAGGACTATGGCATTGGAATTTCAAAGGAACATTGGTCCCGTCTGTTTGAAAGATTCTACCGGGTCGATAAAGCCCGCAGCCGGGAGCTCGGGGGGACGGGCCTCGGGCTTGCCATCGTAAAGCATATCGCCCATGCTCATGGCGGCCGCGTCTCGGTTGAAAGCACGCCCGGAAAGGGAAGTGCGTTTTCGTTGCATTTGCCGCTCCGCTAATCCATTGGTGATGCTGTTTGATCCGGCACCCCTTTAACCCGCAAAAAAACGGTCATTTCCTCTTTTTCAATCACCCGGATGTGTTGCAGCGTTTTTCTGACTGCATTTAAATGAACGGTCATTATTAAATCGCTTCTGGATGGATGGCTTGCTTTTCCATAGAATTTTTTTCGATAATAGGGCGCCGTATCATCGGTGGGTTTGATGGTAAACTCTTTGATGTTATTTTCAAAAGCCGTTTCAAAGGCAATGGCCATCATCAATTCGTCCAAATTCCAGATTTCTTTATTCCCCTTGTTTCTGTAATCGTTTTCAACAAGAAATCCTACCTCATGTCTTGCGCGAAGATCCTCTAACGGCAAAAGATCCGTTTCGAAGCGCTTTCGGAAATGAACTGAAAAAGGCAAACCGATTAAAGGCGACCGGAAGGCGGATGACAGCATGGGGGAATGTGAAAGATCGAAGTCAAGATAGGCGACTTGCTTTAACGTCTTAAGGTCAAACACATCGATCATGCAATTTCCTCTCAATGTGAAGACCAGGTCCGCCGAAGCAGTTGAATAAAGGGCATACCCTTCATTTTTCAAAGCAAAGTAATTAAATATATACCAGAACGTTTCATTCATCTTTTTTATCCGGCCTTCAGACGGAACTTAAGGATTTTCTTCCAATTGGAATAATGAAACAATTACCTGGTGAAACAGTGCGTCTGACCCTGACTCTCGCTCACTTAAGATTTAACGGAATTTATACTTTATTCTCATAAAATTCTAACGTTTCTCCTTCATAAACCAATATCAAATAAAAGTTTATCGCTCAAAGAAGCCATGTACAATCTTTTTCTGATTATTGGATCTGTTTTCATTGTTATCGGGCTGATTTCCGGGACGGCCTTTGCATGAAAAGAATGTTTGCGTATGCATACGCAACTCGGTATAATACTTGGCGCTGGTCCATATTTCGGCTTTAAATCTGTGAAATAGGAAAGATAACCACAAATGACCAAACATTTTGATCGAGAGTTGGATAAACTCAAAAAGAAAATTCTGTCCTTAGGTGCTTTGGTGGAAGAACGGGTCTATCTGGCAATCAAGGCGATTGAGAAAAATGATCCCGATCTCGCGGCAAGAATTATTCAATTAGATTATGAAATTGATGAAAACGAAGTGGAAGTCGAAGAAGAATGTTTGAAAATTCTGGCCCTCTACCAGCCGGTGGCCATCGACCTTCGATTCATTGTTGCCGTAATCAAAATCAATAACGACCTGGAGAGAATCGGAGATGAGGCGGTCAACATCGCCGAGCGTATCCAAAGTATGGCCAAGCATCTGGATGCCAGCTTCCACTTTGACTATACCGAGATGGCTGAAATTGCAGCCACCATGTTAAAACGGAGCCTGGACGCTCTGGTCAATCTGGATATCGATACGGCCTTCAAAGTGATTACAATGGATGATGAGGTTGATGGTATCCAGAGCAGCGCCTACTCACAGATCAAGCAAGCCATGCGGGAACATCCTAAAGAGATGACCTATTTGGTCAACCTGTATCTTATTTCTCGTCATCTCGAGCGTGTCGCCGATCATGCCACCAACATTGCCGAAGAGGTCATTTACCTGATCGAAGGGGAAATTATCCGGCACGGAAAGTATTTATAAAGTAAGTTTCATACCCGTGGCCTTTCGCAACTATCCGGGAAGCCGGGCCCCACGGCTGAGGCTTTTGGGGAAAGGGCGTCACGGTTCTTTTTGATCCGGATCGTAATTTGAAAAACCCGCTCCGGATTAAACATCACAGTTTTTTCCCCTGCCTTAACGGTTTTGTATCTTCGTCACACCTTATTCCCGTCTGGAGAGAAGCTCAAAATAGACTTTTCTTCGGTACCTCTCAGCCTTGAAAAAGGATTGAAAAAAGCAATTTAGTGTCATAATTATTTTAAAGGACAAGATCTTTTTTCACGTAAGTATTCAAGGTGAAGCAGGAAGCGCAGTCTCTAAACACACACTTTTTCACTCTGCGTCCACGATGGAAACAAAAACGAAATATAAAACAAAAACGGCCATCCATGCCCGGCATCTCACGCGGGTTTATCGGATGGGAGACAGCGAAGTGATCGGCATCGATGATGTCAGCCTCGATATTGCTCCCGGCGAGCTGGTGGTGCTCAAAGGCAACAGCGGCTCGGGCAAGAGCACCCTGCTGTCGCTCATTGCGGGCCTGGATCGCCCCACCAGCGGCCATCTGACGGTTGCCGATCATGATCTGACCAAAACGACTACTTCGGGACTTACGCATTTCCGGCGCAAGGTTGTGGGCATGGTCTTTCAATCCTTTAATTTAATGCCGACTCTGAACGTGGTCGAAAATGTCTGTCTCCCGGCATTGCTGGCGGGAAAATCTCCGGACCGGATAAAATCCAAAGCCATGGAACTGCTGGACTGGCTGGGTCTGTCGGCCCGGAAGGACCATTTACCGGCCCAGCTTTCCGGTGGAGAGATGCAGCGCACGGCCATCGCCAGGGCGCTGATCAATGATCCGGATATTATCCTGGCCGATGAACCCACGGGAAATCTGGACAGCCGCAACGGCCGGATTGTGGTGGAATTATTTGCCCAGTTGAATCGTCAATGGCATCGAACCGTTCTGATTGCCACCCACAGCAGTATTGCCGATTCATCGGCAACCATGACCGTCTGTTTGAAAGACGGAAAGATTAACGGTCAAGCATGCGACATATAGGCTTTTTTTTTCGATTTTTCATCCGGTTCAGTTTGCGAAACATGAAAAAGCATTTGGGTCGGGCACTGACGGTGCTTCTGGGGATCGCCATGGGCGCCGCAGTTTTTACCAGTGTGCGGCTTTCCAGTCATGCAGCACTGGATTCGTTTACCCGAAGCATGGATGTCATTGCCGGCACTGCAGACCGGGTACTGGTACAGCCCGGGGGACGCGTTCCTGAAGCATGGGTGGCCAAACTTCTGAAATTTCCCTTTATCCGTGAGGTTTCACCGGTTTTGACGATGTATGTTCGTTTGGCCGGTAAACCATCGGAACCGTTTCTATTGATGGGCGTCGATCCGATCATGGATCGGCGCTTTCACAACTGGCAGACCTTTCAACACACAAACCAAGATGAAAAAAGTTGGCTTGAACTCATCCAAAAACCCTATTCCCTGATCGTCGGAAAGTCTCTGGCCGAAAAATACGCGTTGGGCCGCAGGAATCACGTCTTTATCGAGAACACCCGGCAAGCCGCTGATTTTAACATCGTCGGAATTCTGTCTCCCGGCGGGCTGGCCGCAGCAGAAGGCGGTATGATCGCCTTAACCGACATCGCGACCTTTCAGGAGTTTACCCGGCTTTACGGATGGGTGGATCGCATTGATATAAAACTTGATCCGAATGCCACATCCCAAGATCTCGATAACTTGCGGAAAATGCTGCCCGATAATCTCCGATTGGGTGCTCCGTCCGCTGCAAAAGAAAGCGGGCAAGGATTGATTCGCGCCTATCAGCTCAACCTTTCCATTCTAAGCTTTGCCTCATTGTTTGTGGGGATGTTTCTGGTTTACAGCCTGGTGGCGCTGAATGCGGCTTCCCGTCGCCGCGAACTGGCCATATTGCGCGCCGTGGGGGCATCCCCCTATCTGCTGTTCATGGTATTTTTGGCAGAAGGCGCGTTGTTCGGCGTGGTCGGGTGGTTGATGGCCCTTCCCATCAGCACGGTGCTGGTCAAGTATTTGCTGAAGGCGGTCAGCCAAACCATTTCCATTCTCTTTGTTAAAGTTCAGGTGGAAACCCTTTTTCTGAGTCCCTGGGAAATCCTGTTGAGCTTCGCTGTTACCGTGTTCACCTCAAGTATTTCCGCGCTTCAGCCGGCGTGGGAAGCCATGCAGGTGCCTCCCAATGAAGCGCTCGAAATATCCCGCCACGGCATGACGCGCAAAACATCTGCCCGGAAACTGGTCATTGCCGGTATCGGATGTCTTGTTTTGGTGCTGCCGTTGTCTCTGCTTCCGAAAATTTTAAATATGCCTTTGCCGGGGTATTTGGCTGTCTTGTTATTGTTTGCCGGGTTTTCACTGCTTGCGCCCTGGGGGCTTCAACGCATGGGGCATGCCCTGTCTCCCATCCTTTCTCGATTTGCCGGGATTTCGGCTTATCTTGCGGGCCGGTATGTGCGGGACAGCGGCACCCGCACCGCGGTGTCCGTCGGCGCACTCATCACGGCGGTGGCATTATTTGCATCCCTGGTTATCATGATCCACAGTTTCCGGAGCACCGTAGCGTTGTGGGCAGGCCAGACAGTGAGCGGCGATGTGTTTGTCACGACGAAAATGGGGCAAATCAACCAATATCGCTATCCCATGCCCCGGGCGGTTGTGAATGGACTGAAAGCATTCAAAGACCGCGCGGATCTTGTTCCCAGCCGCCGGTTTTACTTGCGCTACAACCATTTTCCCTATGAGTTCGAACTGCTCGATTTGAAGGCTTTTTTTCTTCACGGAGATTTTGTCTGGTTTAAGGGCAATCCGGATCGGATTCGGCCGCTGCTCACGCAGGGTAAAGGGGTTGTGATTTCCGAAGTCTTTTCCAATCGAACCGGATTGACCATCGGCGACAAATTCCGGGCCCGGATCCAATCATCGCTGGTGGTCCTTCCGGTGCTGGGCATCATTCGGGACTATCGGACCCAGGGCGGCGTGGTCTTTTATTCGCTTTCGCAGTTCGATACACATTATCACGATGTTCAGTGGAGCGGGTGCCGCATCTTTTTAAAAGATCGAATGCACGATCATGAGGTGGCTGTTATGTCACTGAAAAATGAATTGGTGAAACGCTGGGGGGACACATTGGACATTGTCGGCGGCAATGCCCTGCGAAAAACGATCTTAAAGGTTTTTGATGAAACCTTTGCCATCACCACCGTTTTGCTGCTCATCGCGCTTTCCATTGCCGCTTTGGGGATCGCCACGACGCTGACGGTATTGGTTCTGGAACGCTCGAAGCAGTTAAATACGCTGTATGCCGTGGGTGCGGGGTTTGGGCAGATCCGGTCCATGATTCTGTGGGAGGCGGCCTTTATGGCCGTAGCCGGAGAAGCCGCCGGGATCCTTTGCGGATTTATTCTGTCTTATATCCTGGTGTATGTCATCAATCGCCAATCCTTTGGCTGGACATTTCTTTATGCCGTGGACTGGCGGGCGTTGGCGATGTCATTGCCGTTGATCGTACTGACGGCGCTGGCCGCCGCGTACCCGGCCGTCAAAATGGTGTTTCGTGAATCGCCGGCGACACTGCTGAGAGAAAATTAACCCGCCGGTCGGGGATAGGGATAGAAAAGAGGAAATTGGAAAGAAGAAAGGGGAAAATAAGAAGGTGGGAAGGAAAGAAGTTAAGAAGGTTAGTCTGCCTCAAACTTCCGACCTTCTGATTTTCTAACCTTTTTAGCTTCCTGTTTCCCGATTCGAAAATGATGTGTTACAATAAAAAATCGATATTTTTCTTTTTGTGCATCTTTGTGTTCGCGCATGCATGGGTATTTGCAGAAGATCCAAAGGGCTATCTTTCCGTGACCGGTCCTTGCGATCTCGAGTTTCCCAAAGATCATGCCTCCCATCCGGGATATCGAACCGAATGGTGGTATTTTACCGGCAATTTGCAATCTTCGGGCGGAAACCGCTATGGATTTCAGCTCACTTTTTTCCGCCGGCGAATCGAGCCCATGGGATCGGACAAGAACTGGCCAAAACCCGCGTCTGCCTGGCGCACCAGCCAGATCTATCTGGCCCATGCCGCCCTGTCGGATCTCAGCGGAAAACACCATTATGATGATCAATGCATGGAACGGAGGATGCCGGGGATCGCCGGTGCTTTCCGGGATCATAATGTGGTTCGCATCTTTGTTAAAAAATGGTCCGCACGGATCAGCCCGAAATCCCTTCACCTGAAAGTGGTTTCCGAAAAATTTTCTTTTGATCTTGATTTAGCGCCGGCAAAACCGGTGGTGCTTCACGGGGACAGGGGATACAGCCGAAAAGGATCTACACCCGAAAGAGCCAGTTGCTACTATTCCCTGACCCGGCTTGAGACCCAAGGAAAGGTGACGCTTGCCGGAAAAGCATTTGCCGTCAAAGGCCTGTCTTGGATGGATCATGAATTCAGCACCGCGCCGCTGGAGCCCGGCATCGTTGGATGGGACTGGTTCGGCCTCCAGCTCTCCGACAACACGGAACTCATGATCTATCTTCTGCGGAAAAAAGACGGCCGGTGGCATCCTGCGTCCAGCGGTACCTACGTCCGTTCCGATGGGGAAACAAGGCACTTATCCATTCATGATATTGAGGCGATGGCCACGGATACGTGGAAAAGCCCCGACTCCGGGGCGGTTTACCCTGTCCGCTGGCGGCTCAGGATTTTGTCGCCGTCCATGGACCTCGTTGTCTCCGCAAACCTGGCAGATCAGGAAATGAGAACCCGGAAAAGCACCGGAGTGACTTACTGGGAAGGAAGTGTGTCTGTTCGCGGCATTAAAAAAGGCCGCCGGGTAAACGGGCAAGGATATATGGAGCTGACAGGGTATGCCAAGCCCTTTGAAGCCCTTGATGAAAAATAGTAATGTTGACAAACGCGATGTAGTTTTTTAGTGTTAAATTATCGGGTCCTCTTCCGAAATACGGGAATCAGAGATTTTTGACTTTGCCTAAGAAATTTTTGTTTTAAATCACAAATTCCAAGCATCAAATTGCCAATTAATCCGCCTCAAACGGGTGAATCACAATTTTCAATATTCGATCCATCCGTCATAGCCAAAAAGCTCCTATGGTGAAGTATGCTGAGCAAAATCCTCCAAAGCGAGACGTTGTTTGGTTTTTCGAAGTTTGGTCATTGGGATTTACCTGCCCTGTTAAATAAATCGAAGATTTAATGCGAAGCATTATTTAACAGGGTAAAATATTTATGATTTGATATTTATGATTTCATTTCTATTAATGAGGTTGCCGTCATGATAGCAACATTTGATCCTGTCCTGTTGGCCCGCATTCAGTTTGCCTTTACCATCTCGTTTCATATTATTTTTCCGGCCTTTACCATTGGCCTGGCAAGCTGGCTGGTCGTGCTGGAATGGCGATGGCTAAGCACCCACAATCCGGTCTATGAAGAGACCTACCGCATGTGGGTCAAAATATTTGCCGTCACATTCGGCATGGGCGTGGTGTCCGGCGTGGTGATGTCCTTTCAGTTCGGCACCAACTGGTCGGTCTTTTCCGATCGGGCCGGCAATGTATTGGGACCGCTTTTGGGTTACGAAGTGCTCACCGCTTTTTTTCTCGAAGCCTCGTTTCTGGGGGTGGCGCTCTTTGGCTGGAATCGCGTGGGGCCGAAAATGCATTTTGCCGCCACCCTGATCGTTGCCGTCGGAACCTTGTTTTCGGCCTTCTGGATACTCTCTGCCAATAGCTGGATGCAGACCCCCCAGGGATTCCGGGTGGGAGACAACGGCCTGCTGTATCCCACCAACTGGATTAAAGTCATTTTCAATCCGTCTTTTCCGTATCGTTTTTTTCACATGGTCATTGCATCCTACTTAACCACGGCCTTTGCCGTCGGCGGGATCGCCGCGTATTACCTTAGGCGCAATCGACATGTCAAACACGCCAGGGTCATGCTGGGAATGGCGATGATTATGGCGATTTTTGTCACACCCATTCAGGCAGTTCTGGGAGATATGCACGGCTTGAATACCTTGGAACACCAGCCGGCTAAAGTATCTGCCATAGAAGGTATCTGGAATACGGAACGAGGCGCTGCATTGAGGCTGTTCGGATGGCCGGATCAGGCAGAAGAAAAAACCAAATACGCCCTTGAAATTCCCAAATTATCGAGTCTGATTTTGACGCATAGCCTCACCGGCGAGGTCAAGGGCTTAAAAGAATGGCCCAAAGCGGATCGTCCGCCCGCGGCCTGGGTATTCTGGGCATTTAGGATCATGGTCGGTCTCGGCGTGTTGATGATATTTACCGGCGTGACAGCGGCCGTCCTTTTTTTTCGCAAACAACTTTTCAGCAAGTCCTGGTTTCAACGCTGGTGTATGGCCATGACACCGGCGGGGTTTGCTGCCGTGCTTGCCGGCTGGGTTGTCACGGAAGTCGGCCGGCAGCCGTATGTGGTATATGGTGTCATCCGAACCGCGAAAGCCGCATCGCCGGTAATAGGATCCCAATTGGCCCTGTCTCTTCTCGCGTTTATCTTCACGTATGTGTTTGTGTTTGGTGCGGGAAGTTATTACATCATCCGGATGATTGGAAAGGGACCGGGCGATTCGGAGAAAACATACGGCGCACACGGCGTAAAATCATCGCTGCTGTTTAAAGATCCGGCTTCCGAAGAAGGAGGAAAGCATGTTTAATTTGGGTGAGTTCCTGGATTTGCCGCTGATATGGTACGGCCTCATCTCCACAGCCATTTTTTTGTATGTTTTGCTGGACGGATTTGACCTGGGGGTGGGCATCCTGTTTCCTTTTGCACCCTCGGACAGTTGCCGGGATCGCATGATGAACTCCGTCGCCCCGTTCTGGGACGGCAACGAAACATGGCTGGTCCTGGGCGGCGGCGGGCTGTTTGCCGCTTTTCCCCTGGCATACGCGATAATCATGCCGGCGCTATACATGCCCGTCATCCTGATGCTGCTCGGGCTGATCTTCAGAGGTGTGGCGTTCGAGTTCCGGTTCAAGTCCACCGGCAGATCGAGAAGATTCTGGGATTATTCTTTTCACTTCGGGTCTCTTGTGGCGACGTTCATGCAGGGCATGGTCCTGGGCGCATTTGTCCAGGGAATAAAGGTCCAGGGCCGCAGTTTTGCCGGCGGCGCCTTTGACTGGCTCGATGCCTACAGTGTCATGGTGGGTATGGCGCTGGTGTTTGGATACGCGCTGTTGGGCGCCACCTGGCTGATCATGAAGACAGACGGCATCACCCAGGACTGGGCGCGGAAATGCGCGGAATATGTACTGGGCTATGTCGCCATATTCATAGGGATTGTCAGCATCAGCATGCCGATAATGAACGCCGATGTCAAAACGCTGTGGTTCAGCATGCCGAATATTTTTTATCTCTTGCCGATTCCCGTGTCCACCCTCGTGATGTTTGTGATGAACTGGCGGAACCTGCACAAAGGACGGGAATATTCTCCTTTTATCTTGAGTGCCGGCATATTTCTGGCAGGATACCTGGGATTGGGAATCAGTTTGTTTCCCTGGCTGGTCCCGTTTGCCGTGTCTTTTCGTCAGGCGGCAGCCGCGCCGGAATCCCAGTCGCTGCTGATAGTCGGCACCGCCGTTCTGCTCCCCGTGATTCTCGGTTACGTGGCATACTGTTATTATGTGTTCAGAGGGAAGACATCCGATGAGGCGCTCTACTAGAAGCCATCTCAAAAAAATCTTTTCAACCGATATCGGCGTTGAGTCCTCGTCTCGAGACCTCGACATGCTTGAGTTTGGCTGCGGGTTGAGTCCCGGCCCCGTCTTGATCTCGAACGAAAATCCTAATTTTGAGATAACTTCTGATATGACCCACATGACCTTCCAAGAAGCTGTCAAATTATTTACCGGCAACGCTGGAAGATAGTAAAGCAGGAGAATAAAAACAGACACTCAACTCCCATTGCACCAAATCCCTAAATTATTTGGGTCATCATTTTTCAGGGGTTTGCTATGTTTATTCGGCTATAGAAGAAAAGATTCCTCTCAGGTGTCTCAAGTTTAAGCTGGCTCAATCCAGCCAGTCAAAGGTCCGATCCACCGCCTTTTTCCACTGCCGGTAGTATGTTTCCCTGAGCGACGAGTCCATGGAGGGATGCCAGGTCTTGTCTTTAACCCAGTTTTGCCTCAGCTCTTTACGTCCGGACCAGAATCCAACGGCCAAACCGGCGGCATAGGCCGCACCTAAAGCGGTGGTTTCCGAGACTTTGGGGCGTATCACCGGCATTCCCAGGATATCGGATTGAAATTGCATCAGCAGTTCATTGCCGACCATGCCGCCGTCGACTTTGAGGCTGGTCAACTCGACCCCTGAATCCGCGTTCATGGCTTCCACAATATCACGCGTCTGATAGGCGGTGGCTTCCAGGACCGCCCGGGCGATGTGTCCCTTATTGACATAGCGGGTCAAGCCGACGATCACACCGCGCGCATCGGAACGCCAGTACGGGGCAAAAAGACCGGAGAAAGCCGGGACGAGATAGGCACCGCCATTGTCTTCAACGGTTTTGGCCAGATCTTCTATTTCCGATGCACAAGTAATCAAACCCAGGTTATCCCTGAGCCACTGAACCAGAGCGCCGCTGATGGCGATCGATCCCTCCAGACAATAAACCGGCGGCTGATTGTTTATTTGATAACCTAAAGTGGTCAGCAAACCTCGGTGGGAAAGTACCGGAAAATGACCGGTATTCAGCAGCAAAAAGCAGCCTGTGCCGTAAGTATTCTTGGCTTCTCCCAGGTCAAAGCAGGTCTGGCCCACCAGTGCGGCCTGCTGATCACCGAGAGCGCCGCTAAGCGGTATGCATGCGCCCAACGGACCGTCTTTCAGGGTCACGCCCCATGTTTTACTGTCACTGGATGGAACGATGCGGGGCAGGATTTGACGGGGTATCCCTATGATTTGAAGAATCTCTTCATCCCAATCCAGAGTATTTAAATCCATCAGCATGGTGCGGCTCGCATTGGTCACATCGGTGACATGGGACCCATTGCCGGGTCCGCCGGTGAGCCACCAGATTATCCAGGTTTCCATGGTCCCGAAAAGAGCCTCACCTTTATCGGCCGCGGTGCGGGCTTGGGCATTGTTGTCCAGAATCCATTTGATTTTCGGACCGGAAAAATAGGTGGCAACCGGCAGTCCGGTTTTATTTCGAAAGCGGTTTTGCCCCTGTTCCCGACATAGTTCTTTACAAATTTGGTCGGTTCGGGTGCACTGCCAGACAATGGCGTTTGTAAAAGGTTTGCCGGTATTTTTATCCCAAACTACGGTGGTTTCCCGCTGGTTGGTGATACCGATGGCGGCCAGATCCGATCCGATGAGACGCGCCTTTGTCAGAGCACCGCGGATGACATCTTGGGTGTTCCGCCAGATTTCAAGGGGATCATGTTCCACCCATCCCGGCTGCGGAAAAATCTGTCCATGTTCTTTCTGATCTACCCCGATGATCCTGCCGTTGTGATCAAAAATGATGAAGCGGTTGCTGGTTGTGCCCTGATCGAGTGCGCCCACGTATTCGGCCATGGTTTGAGCTCCTTTTTCGCGCATTGGCTTTGCTGCGACCGTGACAGCCAATCGTTTGGCTTCATCGAGATAATAGGTAGTGTCCATCCATAAATGGTCTTTTTACCCGATCTCAGCGTTATGCTCAAAAAATAATCCTCGGAATATCAACTATATGCCTGCAGTTATTTTTTTCGCATGCCTTGATTTCGAACAAAAATCCTCATTTATGGATGGACACTAGTTAACAAAATCCGGCTTGCAAAACCTTTGATCGCCTGTGGGACTTCCAGTATATCACTCGGCCGGAAATCTTTAGCTATGTCCGACAAATCCGACCTTGCCCCTGATTGTTTCATCGGCTAACGATGACTTTGATAGGGTTGGCATGCGGAAGGCGGTCTATGACGCGCTTTCATCCAAAAGATCTTTAAGTTTAGGCAGTTCTCCTTCCACCATTTTGTATGCATGTTCCGCTTTGGGGAATTGACCACTGCGAACATCTTCGGCATACTGTCTGAACGCTTCGATGGTCTTTTCCGCCAGGTTTTCATACTTTTTGACAAATTTCGGTGTAAAGGCCTGGAATATCCCCAACACGTCGCTGCAGATCATGAGCTGGCCGTCGGTCTCCCATCCGGCGCCGATGCCATAAACAGGGATGGCCAGTTTCTCACGGATAATACCGCACACTTCAGGCGGTACCGCTTCCACCAGGAGGGCAAAAGCACCTGCTTTTTCGATGGCCAGAGCATCTGCAATCACATCCCGGGCCGCTTTAGCGGTCCTGCCCTGGGCTTTGAATCCACCCAGTTGTCCGGAACTCTGAGGGGTCAAGCCGATATGGCCCATCACCAGCATACCGCCGTCCGAAATCGCTTGAATCTGCGGACAAACGCGGACGCCGCCTTCCAGTTTGACGGCATCCACGCCGGCCTCTTTGTGGAATCTCCCGGCATTGCGAACCGCTTCTTCCACACTGACCTGGTAAGACAAAAACGGCATATCGCCGATAATGAAGGTGTTAGGGGCACCGCGCCGGACCGCATCGCTATGACAGATACACTGATCCATGGTGACAGGAACGGTTCCGGAATAACCATAGATACACATCCCCAGAGAATCTCCGACGAGTATCATGTCCATGTCGGCCTGTTCGGCAAAGTTGGCCGTCCAATAATCGTAAGCGGTTATCCAAACGATGGTTTGGTCAGCTTCTTTCATTTTTTGCAAATCGAAACGCGTGTGTTTTTTAGCAGCCATTTAATCATCCTTTTTTTTTGACAAGAGGCAATGTGTATATCCGGGGGAAATAAGTGCTCGCCGTGTGCGAGAATAGTTTATGATATATGACCCTAATGAACTTCCCAAAAACTGTCAAGTTCTTTGCCGGCAACGCCGGAAGATCGTGAAACAGTGCAATAAAAACAGGCATTCAACTCATGCTGGCAGATTTTGACTCGTGAAAATTTACCGAATTGACAATTCATGAACAAAAAGACTATGTTGTTTCAAAGATAAAAACGGGCACATCGAAAATGCCTGGTACAATATCAGCCCCAAAAATACTGTTTCCGAGCTGATGAAGGTATTGGGTTAATTCGGTCAAGCCTTTCAAAAGTAAAAATGAGTTTATTTTTATACGGTTCTGTCTCGAATCTTTTTTAATGATAGGGGATGAATCAACTTGAGGTCAACGATGGACGAAAAAATAAAACTTGGCATCAGCGCTTGCTTAATGGGTGAGCCGGTCCGTTGGAACGGCGGACATTCAAGGGACCGATACCTGACCGACATACTGGGTCAATACGTGGAATATTTCCCGGTGTGCCCGGAGGTGGAATGCGGTATGGGCGTTCCCCGTGAGACGTTGCGTCTTGTGGGCAATCCGGACAATCCGAACCTGGTCACTTCTAAAACAAATATCGACCATACGCACAGGATGACCGAGTGGGCACGGAAGAGAGTTGAAGCACTGAAAAAAGAAAACCTGTGCGGGTTTGTTTTCAAAAAAAACTCTCCAAGCAGCGGTCTGTTCAGGGTTCCGGTAAAGAATTTCAAAGGAATGCCCCAGAAAAAAGGGCAGGGCATCTTTGCCCGTGTGTTTACGGAAAACTTTCCGTTGATTCCGGTGGAAGAAGACGGCCGGCTGCATGATTCCAAACTCAGGGAGACCTTCATCGAGCAGATTTTTACATTGATGCGCTGGCGGGAAACACTGGCCAAAAAGAAAAGTATGGGGAATCTGATCGATTTTCATACCCGGCACAAGCTGCTCATTATGTCACACAGTCTCACTCATTCGCAAATGACGGGCAAACTGGTTGCCGAAGGCAAAGCCCTTCCTATGGAGGATTTGTTTGCTCAATACGAGACCCTGTTGATGGCGGCCTTGAGACTGACAACCACCCTGAAGAAAAATATCAACGTGATTCAACACATCATGGGGTATTTTAAACAGCAGTTGACCCCGGACGAGAAGCAGGAACTGCTCGAAGTGATCGAGCAGTATAGAATGGAATATGTTCCTTTGATCGTACCGGTGACGCTGCTCAATCATTATGTGCGAAAATACAAACAACCGTATCTGGCGCAACAGGTCTATTTAAACCCGCATCCTATTGCACTGAAGTTACGCAATCATGCATAATCTGAATCTTGAATGAAAATGAGAATCTTTTGATTACTTAATTTAAGAGGATTTAAGCAAAATCATACCATCATACATTATGTCCGAACGGCATATCGGATGATGATCTTTTTTTCTCATCAATTTTCACCCAAAGGGCGAGCCGGAGGCTTTCATCTGCTTCGTTATTAAGGGCTCGCAATAGTCCACTATGGCTTCGCCCGTAAATGCCTCACATATGAAAGCCTCCGGCTCGTTCAAGATTCAGATATAGAAACAGGGTGATTTCAATGAAAGACGAAAAGCCGATTTTGGTTGCCGGAGCCACCGGTTATGTGGGCGGACGATTGATTCCAGCCCTGCTGGATGCGGGGTATTGCGTTCGCGCCATGGGAAGGTCCCTTGAAAAATTGGCCTGTCGTCCATGGGGGCATCATCCGAATATGGATCTGACCAGGGGCGATGTTCTTGATTTGGAATCTCTGAAAAGGGCGCTTTCGGGCTGTGGTGTGGCCTATTATCTGGTTCATTCCATGATCGCTCAGAAACGCAAGTTTGTTGAAGCCGACCGCAGGGCCGCTCAAAATATGGTATCGGCAGCGGAATCCATTGGTATTGAACGGATGATTTATCTCGGCGGGTTGTCAGAGAAAAAAGGCGGCCCTTTAAGCAAGCATCTTCGTTCTCGAATTGAGGTGGCGGAAATTCTTCAATCCGGTAAAGTGCCGGTGACCGATTTGCGGGCGCCCATGATTCTGGGCTCCGGAAGTGCTTCCTTTGAGATATTGCGGTACCTGGTGGAACGCCTTCCCGTGATGATCACACCGCGCTGGGTGCGATCCTTGAACCAGCCCATCGCCATTCGAAACGTTGTCAACTACCTTGTCGGCTGCCTCGAGCACCCTGAAACCATCGGCCAAACTTATGATATCGGAGGCCCCAATGTAGTGGCCTATCGGGATTTGATGGATATTTATGCTCAGGAAGCAAAATTGCCCAAACGATGGATTATACCGGTTCCCGTGCTGACACCCACCCTCAGTGCCTACTGGATACATCTCATCAGCCCGGTGCCCCATTCCATTGCACTGCCGCTCACCGAAGGGTTGACGAGCAATGCCGTATGTTCAGACAAACGCATTCAATCGATTATTCCTCAGAAACTGCTCACTCCCTGTGAAGCAATTCGAAGATCCCTGGATAAAGTCATCCAAGAACAGGTGGACACCTGCTGGGCCGATGCCGGAGACATCGTAACGCCGGAGTGGGCCCATTGCGGCGATGCGGATTGGGCTGGCGGCGCCATTATGCAATGCGGGTATCGGGTTCGAATAAAGGCTGTCCCGGATGAGGTCTGGCAGCCTATCAACAGAATCGGCGGTAAAGTCGGCTGGTATTATGCCGACGGTTTGTGGCGGCTGCGCGGTTTGATGGATCGATGGTCCGGCGGTGTCGGGTTGCGTCG
>JBAUWG010000200.1:0-2515 GCA_049583675.1 Desulfobacterales bacterium
GTGTACGGTGGTCTGTCCTTCGGGCATCAATCTCAAGGAGTTGTGGTTTAATGTCAGGGAAGATCTGATCCAGAGAGGGCTTCCGGAATGTTTGACCCTGTCTCCGTATTCTTTTTATCGCGGCCTGAATCAAACCAGCATCGCTGTCGATGATTACCGCAAACCCATTGAGACGGCAAGCGGCGCGGTGGCCGGGAATTTTGAACAGTTGATGGATAAAACCACCCCGATTTCTCTTTCGAAAAGAGACGGCGCCGATATTGCGAATCAGTTGCCGGGTGTCGCGACGTTTTCATATTGTTTCGGATGCCAGAACTGCACCACCGTGTGCCCGGTAGTGATGCACTTTGAAAATCCACAGGAGGCCCTGGGTCTTTTGCCCCATCAAATCATGAACTGCCTCGGGTTGGGTCTTGTGGAAATGGCCACCGGTCCCCGGATGCTCTGGGATTGTGTGACCTGCTTTCAATGTCAGGAACACTGCCCGCAAAATGTGAAGGTGACGGATGTTCTCTATCAGCTCAAAAATCTTGCCGTTAAAAATGCATGCAGGACTGCAGAGGATGCTGTTGCACCTTTGGAAGAGGTTACCGCACCTTCCGAAGAAGATGCCGTACCTGCAGAGGCGGTCTGAAGAATCCAAAATGACGCAGTAAATAAGGATAGCATTATGAAATACACATTATTTTTAGGATGTAACATACCGGCCCGGGTCGTTCAGTATGAAAGTGCCGCCAGGGCGGTCATGAGGCGGTTCGACGTCCAGCTGATCGATAACCGGGAGTTTAAGTGCTGCGGATATCCGGTACGCAATTTTGACCGGAAAGCATTTCTTCTCAGCGCATCGGAGAATCTGGCAAGGGCTGAAAAATCGGGATTGAACATGATGGCCCTGTGCAAATGTTGTTTCGGGAGCCTGAAAGAGGCCGAACAATTCTTGAAGGAAGAAGGAGATCTTCAAGATGAGATCAAAAAAGAACTTGCCAAAAAAGGGCTGCAGTTCGAAGGCAACATTGAGGTCAAGCATTTTCTCTCCGTATTGTATCATGACGTGGGGCTCGATGAGATCAAAAATCAGATAACCCAATCTTACAAAAGTCTTAAGATTGCAACCCATTACGGATGCCATGCATTGCGGCCGAGCAAAGTGACGCAATTCGACGATCCAATTGCCCCGTCTTTGTTTGATAAACTGGTTGAAGCCACGGGCGCAAAAAGCATCGATTACAACAGCAAACTGGACTGCTGCGGGGCCCCGCTTCTGGGGGTCAATGACGACCTTTCCATGAGCATAACGGCCAAAAAACTGGCAAACGGGAAGAAAGCCGGGGCGGATTATTTGTGCGCGGCCTGCCCTTACTGCCAGCTGCAGTTCGACCATGTGCAGAAAATGATGATTTCCCAAAACGGCCATGAAGCCCTTGCATCCATTGTCTATCCACAGCTTCTCGGCCTGTGTCTGGGCATCGATGAAGAAACGCTGGGGATTCACATGAATGAGATCGATATCACGGATATCACATCTTTTTTAAATCAGGAGCAGGAGTTGGAAAATGTCAAATAAAAAGACAGGAGCAGTAATGGTGGTCGGCGGCGGCATCGCCGGCATGCAGGCAGCGCTCGATATTGCCGACTCGGGCTTTTTTGTCTATCTTGTTGAAAGATCGTCCTCCATCGGCGGAATGATGGCGCAGCTGGATAAGACCTTTCCCACCAATGACTGCGCCATGTGAATCATCTCTCCCAAACTGGTCGAGGTCGGCCGGCACATCAACATTGAACTTCTGACGTTGTCGGAAGTGGAAGAAATCTCGGGAACGGCGGGTGATTTTGATATTCGGGTGATTCAACACCCCCGGTATATTGATATTGACAAGTGTATCGCCTGCGGCCTTTGCGCGGAAAAGTGCCCCAAAAAAGTCCCAAGTGAATACGACGCCGGGCTGGCCAAACGAAAATCGGCCTATGTCAAGTATACCCAGGCCGTCCCCTTAAAATACGCCATTGACGAAGACACTTGCATTTTTCTTACCAAGGGAAAATGCAAGGCCTGTGAAAAATTCTGTCCTACAGGGGCCGTCAATTTCGCAGATCAAAAAAAAGAAATCACACTGAATGTCGGCGCAGTGATCATCGCCCCGGGCTCCAACGTGTATGACCCCGGCGCTTATGATGTTTATGGCTACAAAGCATTGCCGAATGTCGTGACCAGTCTGGAGTTCGAACGTATCCTTTCGGCCACCGGACCGTTCGGGGGACACATGGTGAGGCCGTCGGACCACAAGGAGCCGTCAAAGATCGCATGGGTCCAGTGTGTGGGTTCCAGGGATCTTCATCCCGGATCACAGTCGTACTGTTCGGGGGTGTGCTGCACATATGCGGTCAAGCAGGCCATGCTGGCCAAGGAGCACAGCAGCAACGGGTTGGACGCAGCGGTGTTTTACATCGACATGCGGACGTTCGGGAAGGATTTCGAGCGGTATTACAATCGGGCCAGGGAAGAATCGGGGATTCG
>JBAUWG010000201.1:0-2564 GCA_049583675.1 Desulfobacterales bacterium
GGCTGGATGTGGTCCGTGGCCCGGGGTTCTATGGTGGCTCTTTCAACATTCAGAGCGTCCATATCTTCGTAAAATTCCCTGATATATTTTTCTGCAATCTCCTTCGGGGCTTTAGCCAGCCGGTTGGCCTTGTCGATGATTTTATCATCAACGTCCGTGAAATTCCGGACATATGTCACCTCATAGCCGATGGCTTTCAGGTATCTGGCGATAACATCAAATACGACTACAGATCGTGCATGGCCGATATGACAAGCATCATAGACCGTAGGGCCACAGACATACATGCGAACCTTGCCGGATTCCAATGGCTTGAAGATCTCTTTTTTTCCGGTCATTGTATTGAAAACGCGAAGCGTCATTTTTTTTGATCCGTATCTGAAACGACTAAAGGGTAAATTTATTATATTTTGAAGCTAAAACAGAATAGAATCATGAAAACACGAAAGTTGGAAAGTAGGAAAAATATAAAAAATAAATTTGATTTCGTGTTTTCGAATTTTCGTACTTTCGTGATATTGTATTGAATTTTATTCTATAAGTGCAACGCAACATGCGGCAATTCCTTCCCCCCTTCCAATCATTCCAAGGGTTTCAAAGGTCGTTGCCTTTATATTAACACGATTCAATTCAATTTCAATTATTCGGGAAATGTTTTTTTTCATCTCAGTGGCATAGGGTGATATTTTCGGTGCTTCGGCCATAATGGTGGCATCTAAATTAATCACTTTAAATCCTTTAGCGGTTAACATTTCAACAGTTTTCGATAAAATCTTCATAGAAGAGATGTCTTTGAACCCGGGGTCGGTATCCGGGAAATGCAATCCGATATCCCCCAAACCGGCGGCCCCCAACAATGCGTCGCACACCGCATGGACAAGAACATCCGCGTCAGAATACCCGAGGAGACCTTTTTCAAAAGGAATGGTGACGCCGCCCAAAACAAGTTTTCGTCCTTTGACCAGCCGATGAATGTCATATCCCGTACCGATACGCATTTCCCTTACAATCTCCTGTTAAAACCGACTTGAAAATCGATCCTATATCATATAATAAATCTCACAACAACATTAAGTTCGTTCGCTTATGGAGCAAGAGAATTCTATCTCTCGCTGAGACCACAGAGGACACAGAGAAGAACGTTGGTCTTTTATTCCGGCTTGGCCGGAAAAGAAATTTTTTAATCTCTGCGATCTTTGCGAGCTCTCTGAGAGATAAAAATAAATAAAGTGTTTTTTTTTAACCTTGATACAGAAATGCCATGCCGATTCGAATGATTGCACAAGAGCTCTACCGGATGCTGCGGGAAGTGGAACGTTTGGAGAAGGAATTAAAGAACATTCCCTTTGAAAAACAGGCAAACATCAAGGATCTGCTTCGGAAAGCAAAAGCCGAAAGAGATCGTCTGCGCGGGATTCTTGAGGGGAAAAAAGAACACCGTCCAATATAGTGCGTGACCGAAAAACAGCCTTCGGCCGTTGGAGGTTAGAGTTTGGAGCCAGGAAGGTTTTTGCCTCAAACCTCAAGCGAAGCGGTCCTCTAACCTAACGCGCCGTAGGCTGTACAGCGCAGCGCTCCTCAAACCTAACTCCGCCGCAGGCGACTGCCTCTATCGAAGCGATCCGACAACCCGGTGCCGCAAAGCATGCGCAAAGCTCAAAGTTTAAAAGGTTTTGCTTTCAGCTTTGCACGCTCAGCTAATTTGGGTTTTCCTTGTGCCGGCGGCCGTGTTATGATAGGCAAGGGTTATGATCACAAAATGGGTTAAATATTCATCCCCGAAAAATATCAAATACCGATTTGATTTTGAAACCGGATATCTTTCAAAAAGCCCCTGCAAAGAGTGTGCCCGGCATAGGGACTTTCCCGGGTGTGAAGACGATTGCCCAATTTTAGACAGAATTCACTTGGTTTTGTCCGAGGTGGTCTCCTGTTCGAGGCGACGTTAGTGCGATTGAACCCGTTATCCCCTTTTTAAGTCATAGGTTTTTTCAATCATTACTCCCATAGTGCATCCTTCAATCCCGATGTACGTTCAATACGACGCGAAATGGTGCGTTCAATGATCTTTTCCGTGCCCCAAATCATAATGCGTCGTCTGGCCCGGGTCACTCCTGTGTAAAGCAGCTCGCGAGTCAATACCGGATAATCTTGATTCGGAAAGATCAATAGGATTGTTTCGAATTCAGAGCCCTGGCTTTTGTGTACGGTCATTGCGTATGCCGTTTCGTGCTCCGGGAGTCGATGGGGATGAAAGCGTCTGATCTGACCGGAAACACCGGCGAAGTAGACATACAGGTCGGCGCTTTTGAGTTCCGGCGCCGGCAGCGTAATGCCGATATCACCATTAAACAGGTCCAGACTGTAATCGTTGCGCGTAATTAAAACCGGCCGTCCCCGGTACCAGGGGAAAGTGCGTGAATGCGGACGTTCAATCAAGCTGTTTTTGACGAGGGTTTCCTCTGTCAATCGGTTGATTTCGTTGACGCCTGTTGCGCCGAACTTAACGGCGCAGAGTATTTTAAATTGATTGAAAAGTTCAAGGGCTGCTAAAGGGTCCGGCG
>JBAUWG010000202.1:0-3270 GCA_049583675.1 Desulfobacterales bacterium
ATGGCGATCAACCGGTTCGGAAAGGCATCTTTTATCAGATTCAGGGACCGGACCGGGCAACTTCAGGCATATGTAAGAAAAGACAAGATAGGAAACGAATCTTACCGTCTTTTTAAACAGATGGACATTGGAGATTTTGTCGGCCTCAAGGGGGGTATGTTTCAAACCAGAACCGGTGAGTGGACGCTTCTTGTCACCGAATTAAAGCTTGTGTGCAAGTCAATGCGTCCCCTGCCGGAAAAATTTCACGGGCTCAAAGATCCTGAAAAACGGTATCGTCGGCGCTATATCGATTTATTAATGAATCCTGATGTGAGGGAAATCTTTATAAAACGGAGCAAAATTATTCAGGCCGCCCGTGCGTTTCTTCTGGATCGCGAATTTCTTGAGGTGGAAACGCCGATGATGCAGCCGATTCCGGGCGGAGCAGAGGCGACTCCCTTTGTCACACATCATAATGCCTTGGGAATAGATTTGTTTTTGCGAATTGCGCCTGAATTATACCTCAAGCGTCTGGTCGTCGGCGGCTTTGAAAGGGTTTTCGAAATCAACAGAAATTTCAGAAATGAAGGGGTTTCAACGCGGCACAACCCCGAATTTACCATGCTCGAATTTTACCAGGCCTATGCCGAGTATGAGCACATGATGGAACTTACGGAACAGATGTTTTGTTATATCGCCCGGGAAGTTATGGGTTCGACATCGATATCATACCAGGGGAACACAATAGATCTGAGCACAAAATGGCGTCGAATGTCCCTTACTTGCGCTTTGGAAGAATATGGAGGGATAGATCCCGGTCTGTTGAACGACCGCGAAGGATTGCTTGAATTAGCGGATTCGAAAAACATAAAAATCACCAAAACCGGGCGCAAAGGAAAGATTATTACAAAGTTGTTTGATACGCTGGTGGAACCGAAACTAATGCAACCCACATTCATTACCGGTTACCCGGTAGAGGTTTCACCCCTTTCCCGGAAAAATGAAGCGGATCCAAATCTAACGGATCGGTTCGAACTCTTCATTGCCGGTCATGAAATTGCAAACGGATTCTCAGAACTGAATGACCCAGAAGACCAGGAACAACGGTTCTTGCAGCAGACTGCAGACAGGGACGCCGGTGATGAAGAGGCGCATTATATGGACAAAGATTACATCGAAGCATTGGAATACGGTATGCCTCCCACCGCCGGAGAGGGAATCGGAATAGATCGACTGGTTATGCTTTTTGCGGATGTCGCATCCATCAGAGAGGTGATCCTTTTTCCACAAATGAAACCGATTGAAACCGGTTAGCGGTTTGTGATAATGTGTCATGGACAACAAAGTCGCAATTTCATGTCACATGATTTTTGTTTGATATTTGAAATTTCAATGAGTCGATAAACATTCAACAAGTGTCCATCCATAAATGAGGATTTTTGTTCGAAATCAAGGCATGCGAAAAAAATAACCACAGGCATATCGTTGATATTCCGAGGATTATTTTTTGAGTATAACGCAGAGATCGGGCAAAAAGACCATTTATGGATGGACACCAACTAAGCAAATTCCCTATGGGAATAACCATAGCCAGGTCCTTGGGATAGGATTTTTGTATGTCGTTTGAATATCTTATAGGCGGCCGCTATCTAAGGGCCAAACAAAAAGAGACCTTCATTTCACTCATTACCTTTCTCTCCATCGCCGGCGTTACCGTCGGCGTAATGGCGCTGATCGTCGTCATTGCCGTCATGGCCGGCTTTGAATCTGATCTCAAACAGCGGATACTTGGGGTGGAATCCCACATCGTGGTGATGCGCCACGGCGGATCTTTTTCCGGATACCAAAACATAACAAAACAAATCGATGAAATGGATGGCGTTAAGTCTGCCACACCATTTATCTATTCTCAAATTATGCTGCGATCGTCAACCGGGGTTTCCGGCGCTGTCTTAAGAGGCATTGATCCGGACTCCGCCGGAGATGTTATCAAAATTTTGAAAAAGCCGGCCTTGCAACGCTTAAAGCAGATGGATCATCAAAAAAATTCAAAGGCATTGACTCCGGGAATCATTCTCGGTAAAGAGCTTGCGGGCAATCTGGGTGTCGTGAAAGGGGATACGGTATATCTGATATCAACCCGGGGCATGATGTCTCCCATAGGATACCTTCCGTCCATGAAGCGGTTCGAGGTTGCGGGACTCTTTGTATCCGGCATGTACGAATATGACGGATCTTTGGCGTATATCGACCTGAAAGATGCTCAGAAAATGTTGCATATGAAAGACACGGTGACCGGTATCGAAGTTCGTGTTCATGACATATATGATGCGGGAAATATAGAAAAAAAGATCGTTACCAAATTGGGGTTTCCCTTTTGGGCCAGAGACTGGATGCAGATGAACCACAATCTCTTTTCCGCACTTAAGCTGGAAAAGACAGTGATGTTTATTATCCTGGCGCTTATCGTTTTAGTTGCAGCCTTCAACATTGCCAGTACGCTGATTATGATGGTTATGGGAAAAACGAAAGACATTGCCATACTAAAGGCTATGGGCGCCATGGACAGCAGCATTAGAAAGATTTTTATCTTTAAGGGCATGATTATCGGCGCCGTGGGGACGTCGCTGGGTGTATTTTTGGGGTTTACTTTATGCAAGCTGCTGGAAAAATATAAATTCATCCATCTTCCAGGGGATGTTTATTATATTTCGACACTGCCGGTGCGGCTTGAAGCGATGGATGTGATTACGATAGCTTCTGCAGCGATGATCATCTGTTTTTTTGCAACGCTCTATCCGGCGATTCAGGCATCAAAACTCAATCCCATAGAGGCGATCCGCTATGGGTAACGCTCAATGTCACGCCGGAGATTCTCTTAAGGATCGGTTTTTATCCGTTAGAGATCTATTCAAAGGATATGACAACAGCAATGCCCGTATCGATATCTTAAAGGGTGTAGATATCGATTTAAATGCCGGAGAGACGCTGGCGATTGTCGGTGCTTCGGGAATCGGAAAGTCGACACTGCTCCATATTCTAGGCGCGCTGGATCACGCTGACAGCGGGGCCTATTTTTTTAAAGGAGAGGATATTTTTCTTTTTGATCAAACTCGGCTGGCCCAATTTCGAAATAAAACCGTAGGATTTGTTTTTCAGTTTCATTACTTGCTCCCCGAATTTTCAGCACTTGAAAATACAATGATGCCGGCATTGATTAGCGGTCAAAGCAAAAATAAAGCCAGAGCGTTTTCAGAGGCAATGCTCGTCAGAGTCGGTCTCAAAGAC
>JBAUWG010000203.1:0-4996 GCA_049583675.1 Desulfobacterales bacterium
GTCGTACTGGATACCCGGCGACAAATCGTGATGATCAATCGCGCTTTTGAAGCCCTTAGCGGCTTTTCCATGGAAGAAGCAAGAGGAATCCATTGCTCTCATATCATGCGAAGCAAGCTGTGCATACAAAAATGTCCCCTTGAAAATATGGATTTAAATTCCGAATCCATTTCCGTTGAAAGCGATATGATCAACAAAGACCGGCAGCTGATTCCGGTGCGGATCAATCTGTCTCCGATTCGAGATGCTGAAGATAACCTGGCCGGTTTTTTGGAAACCGTTGAAGACCTGCGCCCTATTAAAGAGGTGAATTCCAGGGAAACCCATGCCTATGTTTTTCGCCATCTTATCGGAAAAAGTCCTGAAATGACGCGGATTTTTCAGACGCTTCCGTTGCTTGCTCAAAGTGATTCGGCGATTTTGATTACCGGCGAGACCGGAACCGGCAAGGACTTACTGGCAGAAGCCGTCCACCAGGCTTCCAATCGAGCAAAAGGGGCCTTTGTCAAGGTCAATTGCGGCGCGCTGCCTGAAACCTTGCTGGAGTCCGAGCTTTTCGGTCACCGAAAAGGAGCGTTTACGGGCGCGGTGGAAAACAAGCCCGGAAGATTTCGTCTGGCCCACAACGGAACGCTCTACCTTACGGAGATCGGCGATCTTCCCCTGACATTGCAGGTCAAGCTTTTGATGTTTCTTGATGACAAGGTGGTCTATCCTCTGGGGAGCGCCAAAGGGTTTCAGGCTGATGTTCGTATCATTGCCGCCACCCATCGCAACCTCGATCTCATGGTGAAAGAGGGAAACTTTAGAGCGGACCTGATGTTTCGGTTAAACGTCGTGAGATTGCATCTGCCGCCGTTGAGGGAGCGAGGAGACGACATTCGACTGATTCTGGATCACTTTATGAATATGTTTGCCACACGATTCCGAAAAAAAAACAATGGATTATCAAAAAAAGCCCATAAAATTTTAATGGACTATCCCTTCCCCGGGAATGTGAGGGAACTCAGGAACGTTATTGAATATGCTGTGAATATGTGTCCCAAAGGACAGGTACAATCCACACATCTTCCGGCCTACCTTTCCGAGACGAAACATTTTTATGGCCGTGTATCGCCGGAAGCCGGCGTAAGGTCCGAATGGACGTCCTCGATCGCAACATCAGACAGCGGACAAAGCAGCCAAAAGACATGGGCGTCTTTAGAGAGAGATATGATTATAAAAGCACTGGTCAAAACCAAAGGGCGGCGCAACAAAACCGCAGATATGCTGGGCTGGGGGCGAAGCACGTTGTGGAGAAAAATAAAACAGTATAACATAGACGCTTGACGGGTGTGGGTTTAATTGAAACAATTTGAAACTTGAATTTGACGTGCGGAATTTATAGGATTTAGTGCTTAATCATGGAACAAAAAATTCTCATCCCTTTATATGCTGATCAGGTGGCACCCCGGTTTGATCTGGCCACAGAGGTATCTATTGTTTCGATAGCGGATGACGGCCGGCCCACGGAAAAAAAGACGGTGGTGTTGCCGCGGGCGTCGGCGGAGCAACTTTGTCATCTCATCCTTATGGAAAAAATTGGAACGGTGGTGTGTGGTGGAATTGAAGATGAGTATTATCAATATCTTAAATGGAAGAACGTGGACGTTTTGGATTCCGTGATCGGGTCTTACAAAAAGGTCATCAAACAACTGGAATCGGGCACGCTTCGAGCCGGAGATATCGTTCGATAGAGCGTTATGGAGGGGAAAATGGCGCTGAATCTTAAAAAATGGTTCAACATCAGAGAAGGTCTGCAAATGCTCACCGACGTCGATTCCGCTTCAGATCGATATGGCCTTCTCCAAAGGAACATCAGAATCTTGATGATCGTTCTGACCATTGTTCCCTTGTCTATGATGGCCTTAATCAATTACCATCAATACCAGAGCAGCCTTAGAGAAGAAATCATCACCCCTGAAACATTGCTGGCAAATAAGACCCGGCACTCTTTTGAATTTTTTCTAAATGAGCGTCAAGCTCTTATAAAATCAATATCTTATTTTTATTCTTATGGTCAATTGTCAGATAAAAAAACCCTCAACCACATTCTCTTTACACTCAAAAAGGAATTCGGCGGTTTTGTTGACCTGGGCCTGATTAACGGTGCCGACGGGACACAGCTTTGTTACGCGGGCCCATACAATCTTCTTGGGAAAAATTATGCCGAACAGGGCTGGTTTCAAGAAGTGATGCTCAAGGGCACCTATATCAGCGATGTATTCATGGGGTATCGAAAATTTCCCCATATCGCCATTGCCGTCCAACGTCTCGAGCAGAGCGGACGATCTTGGATTGTTCGCACCACCATCGACACCACCCTGTTCGACAACCTCATCGCGGCCATGGGGCTAAACGCGGAAAGCGATGCATTTATTCTCAACAAAGACGGTATATTTCAGACCAATTCCCGTTTGTACGGAAAGGTCCTCGAACACTGTCCGCTGAAAATTCCCAGTGGCGGACATTCAACGTATGTTGATGAACGAAAGGGTCCCTTTGGCAAAGATATTTTTTTGACGTACACGCATTTTACGTATCCCGAGTACACGCTGGTGATTGTAAAACCCAAGTCCACTGTCCTGAAAACCTGGTATGCACTGAAAAGCGATTTGTTTTTTGTCTTTCTGGCCAGTTCCGTCTTGATCGTTTATGTCGTTTTCCGACTCACCGGCATCATGGTGAACCGCATCAGAGAGGCGGATCAGAATCGGGAACTGGCCTTTCGGGAACTTCAGCACCATCACAAGCTGTCTTCCATCGGAAGGCTTGCCGCCGGCGTGGCTCACGAAATCAACAATCCGCTGGCCATTATCAACGAAAAAGCCGGACTTATAAAAGATCTTATTGAATACAGCGCGGATTTTACACAAAAAGAAAAGTTTTCAACCCTTGTGGGGGCCATTTTGCAGTCTGTGAGCCGCTGTAAAACCATCACCCACCGGCTGCTGGGATTTGCAAAACGGATGGAAGTCGAGATCGAGAATTTGGACCTTAACGAATTATTGGAAGAAGTGTTGGGGTTTTTAGAAAAAGAAGCGCTTTATCGAAATATCGATATCTCACTGGAATTGGCAAAGGATTTGCCCAGAATCGATTCGGATCGAGGACAGTTGCAGCAGGTCTTTTTGAACATTTTAAATAATGCCATGGCGGCTGTGGAAGACGAAGGGAAGATTCTCATTGCCACCTGGGAAAAAGATGCGGATACCCTTGCTGTTTCCGTCCAGGACAATGGATGCGGCATGTCTGAGGAAACGCTTCGGCATATCTTCGAACCTTTTTTTACTACCAAAAAAGAACACGGAACCGGCCTCGGGCTCTCTATTACCTATGGCATTGTCAAAAAGCTTGGGGGGAATATCGAAGTGACGAGCAAAGAGCACGGAGGAACCACTTTTAAGATTTTTCTGCCGAAAAAATCAATTGCATAAAACGGAGGCATCCCATGGACCCGATGAAAATCCTGCTTGTTGACGACGAACGGGAATTTGTCACAACATTGGCCGAAAGGCTGGAGTTGAGAAATATGAAAGTTTCCACTGCCATGGACGGCGAGTCGGCATTGGGGTCTATTGAAAGCGATCCGCCTCAGGTCGTGGTATTGGATGTGATGATGCCTGGGCTGGGGGGGTTGGAAGTCCTGGAGAGAATTAAATCCTTGGATTCCAGAATACAGGTGATTCTCCTTACCGGTCACGGCGCTACCAAAGACGGCATCCGGGGAATGCAGCTGGGCGCTTTTGATTACCTGATAAAACCCATCGATATCGATGAATTGATTAAAAAGTTGAATGAGGCAGTGAAAAGCATGGTTTAAGACACCGCCAAAAACCCGATGCAAAAGAGGTCGACATGGATCACATAAAACGCAAAGAGGTGGCTTTTTTCGGAAGAATAACCGCCGGCATCACTCATGAAATTAAAAACGTCCTGGCCATCATCCAGGAATCGTCAGGTTTAATGGAAGATGTTCTGGACATCACCGAAGACAATACGTTTCCTCACAAAGACAAGTTCATAAAATCTCTGGATAGAATTCGCCGGCAAATTCAACGCGGCGTTGACATCACCACTCGCTTGAATTGGTTTGCCCACAGCCCTGATCTTTCACTTTCAAGCCTGGATCTTAACGAGATAGCGGAAAAGATGGTATTGCTGGCGTCTCGTTTTGCGAGGCTCAAAAATGTTGTTCTGGAATCGAGTCCCTCGGATTCGCCGATTGTGATCACGTCCGATCCTGTTTCCTTGGAGATGGCATTGTTTGAATCTATTGAGATCCTTCTTAAGGCAATCGATACCGGCGGCAAAATAACGCTTTCTCCGCGGAAAATACAGAACAGGTGCGTTTTGGGTGTTGGATATGAGAATGCCGTTCCTGCCAAAGAAGACTTTCCAGCCAAAATATCCTCCACCGAACGATGGGCATCATTGCAGGAAACCATGACTTATCTGGGGGGCGATGCTAAAATGTTTGGTCCGGCCCCGGAAATTCTTCTTCACCTTCCCGAATCTATAGACGATTAAAAACGTTTCAATATAATTCATATTAAAACGTATCGTATTGATTCATTTTGAATCAATTCCCTGGTTTGGTCTCTCCCCACAATTCACATAACAAGCTGATACTATAATGTATTTTGATATTGGCACACTCCTTGCTTTCTTAGAATACAACTTCGCCTGGATCTAACTATTAAATTTCATTACCTATAAACGCCTTGTGATAACGTCATGGGAGTTACGATTTTGATAATAGAGGGGGATAATCTGTTGCAGCAACATCTTGCACGGCATTTTAACATTCAAAATTGGCGCTTGTGTAACGCCATGCAGCTAAAAGACATCAAACGAATGTTCAAAAAACATGCAATCGATGTGGTGCTGCTCAGCCTGAACGATCTCAGAAAAGAAGGGCTGGTCTTGATCAAAAAGATCAAAAGAATGCGTCCCT
>JBAUWG010000204.1:0-2801 GCA_049583675.1 Desulfobacterales bacterium
CCATATGCCTGTGGTTATTTTTTTCGCATGCCTTGATCTTGAACAAAAATCCTCATTTATGGATGGACACTAAATAGGAATATGCATACTATATCGAGGGGTCGTAAGCAAAGTGTCGACATAAATCAAAAGAGTCAAAAATACTTGAAAAAATTTTTGATCATTCTCTGTATCGCAGCCGTTCATTTTGTTGTCACGAAGATGGTCACAATGCTTACGTTCTCCGTGTTTGCGGCCAATGCGGATGAAACGCGGATATCTTCCATAGGTCATTTGCTGATGATGATTTCGAGAGTGTTATACTTTCCCGTTATAACCATGGCATGGTACCCGAGGCGATTTTTTCCGGGCAACTTTATCGTTATTCCCATGTTAATCAACAGTCTGATATGGGCGATTGTGATTTACATGATTTTTGTTATAGTAAAACAATTTCTGACCACTGCAAGATAGTGTCCATCCATAAATGGTCTTTTTGCCCGATCTCGGCGTTATGCTCAAAAAATAATCTTCGGAATATCAACGATATGCCTGTGGTTATTTTTTTCGCATGCCTTGATCTCGAACAAAAATCCTCATTTATGGATGGACACAAGATAGGAAATAGAAACGAGGAAAAGGACTATAAGTCAGAAGTTTGAGGTCGAAAGTCAGAGGACGGAAGTCAGGGAACAGACGACAGACAACAGAGGACAGAAGATCAGAAGATGAGAAGGCGAAAAGATAAGATGGTCGGCTTTCCTCAGACGCTTCATCCTTCTCAACTTCCTCTTTTCCGCTCATGTTAAAGACGGGTATCTTTGCCGACAGGGAGAAATATATGACCGCACAATTATATGGCTGGTGTGGAAAAATCCTTAAAATAGATCTTTCTGATTCAAGAATCACCGAACTGCAAACCATGGACTATGCAGACCGTTTCCTTGGAGGACGGGGAATTGCCACCCGGATTTATTGGGAGGAAGTCGGATCGGATGTGGGTGCTCTGGACCCGGAAAACCACTTGATATTTATGACGGGTCCGCTGGGTGCCACCGCCACTCAGGGCGCGTCACGGTTCGAGGTTGTCGGAAAGTCACCCATGCTGATGCCCGAAGGGTTCTGCTACGGGAACCTGGGCGGATTTTTTGGTCCTTACTTAAAAAAAGCCGGCTACGACGGGGTAGTCATCTTTGGAAGATCCGAAAAACCGGTCTACGTCTGGATCCATAACGGGGAAACCGAAATTTTAGATGCCTCGTTGCTCTGGGGAAAAGGTGTTTATGCTGTCAGGGACATCTTAAAAGAAACCCACGGAAAAAATGTTAGAATCGTCACCACCGGACCGGCCGGTGAAAATATGTGTCGAAGCGCCAACCTGATGACCGACAATGAGGGGAGCGCCACCGGCGGATTCGGCGCGGTAATGGGGTCCAAGAATCTTAAGGCCATCGCTGTGTCCGGGTCGGGGAATCCTTTGGTGGCGAAACCCGATAAACTAAGAGATCTTAATCGCCGGATCATTCAATTGAATAAGCGTGGCCCTTTTCCCTCCCCTTTTTCGGAAGAAGAGGTCCGTCGAACCGGGAAATCGTCCTGCTATCAATGCGGGCTCGATTGTAAATACCGAAATGCGTATCGGACCGCATCCGGAGAGGATGTCGTCCGGAAATGCCAGTCCATGTTCGTTTATTTCCCATGGGTCGTCCGGAGACCGGACGAGTCGGCGGAAACCGCGGTGCATGCCACGGGAATCTGTAATGATCTGTCGATCTGCACTATGGAAATGTCAAATATAATTAACTGGATAGAGTCGTGCTATGCCTCAGGATATCTCAGCGAAAAAGAAACCGGGCTCGATATTTCAACACTTGGGACGCGCGAATTTTTTGCAAAACTTGCCCATATGATGGCTTACAGAAAAGGATTCGGCGATATTCTGGCCCGAGGCCTTCTCCGGGCGGGCGAAAAACTGGGCCAACAGGCCAAGGCTCATTTTGGCAATGAAGTGTCAGGGGTCGGTTCCGGGGCGACGTATTCCGCCCGTGAATATCTAATGAACGGCCTATTGTATGCACTGGCGCCCAGACAGCCCATTGCCATGCTTCATGAGACCAGTTGGCTCATCGGATTATGGGTGATGAACCAGGCCGATCCCGAATCTTCACCGGTGACATCCGATGTCTTTAAAAAAGCGGCGACAAGATTCTGGAAACATGAAAAAGCGTGGGACCTCACGACCCATGAAGGAAAGGCCATGGCGGCGAAAAACATCATCGACCGAACCTGTGCAAAGGACAGCCTTTTGTTGTGCGATTCTGTTTGGCCGATGATGGTGTCCTGGAATACGCCGGATTTCGTTGGAGATCCATCCCTTGAAAGCCGCGTATTCAGTGCGGTAACCGGCATTGACATGGATGAGGCTGGCCTGAATCGATACGGCGAGAGAATTTTTAACCTGGAGAGAGGGGTTCTATTGCGGGAAGGCCGGCGACCCAAAACAGGTGATGTTCCGGCGGAATTTAATTTTACGGACCCGGTTGAAACGGTTTTTATGAATCCGGATGTGATTGTCCCCGGGCCGGGAGGAAAGGCAATCAGCCGGAAAGGCGAGATTCTCAAGCGAGATGAATTTGAAGCTATGCGAAAGGAATTTTATGAGCTCAGGGGATGGGACCCGGCATCCGGCATGCAAAAAGCAGAAAATCTTGAGGCTCTCGGGATGTCCGATCTCGCAAAGGACTTGAAAAGGATGAACCTGATTCAATCGTGAGACGGGTGTTTGAAATTAACCATTGACTTTACAGGTTATCGTATTATTA
>JBAUWG010000205.1:0-7486 GCA_049583675.1 Desulfobacterales bacterium
CTGTAATGCATTATGAATCGATTTTTTACTGGAAAACTGATCATAATTCAATCTAGACTCACGATGGACCAAAAATCGGGAGACCCCTTTTATCTCAAAATTGACTTCAGGCCTTTTGTAAAGCGCTAAGATGCGGTCTTTATCAAAACCATCTTTTATTAACCGTTCCTGTAACGATTCAAAATATCTGCCGTCCTTTCTTGATCCGGAGGCATTTTGTGTTAAGCCAAAAAAGTTGAGCATTAACAAACAGGTCAAGAAGAAAATAAATTTAACGTGGATTGTTCTGCTATCAAACATGTGTCTTCTTTTCCTACTCTTTTATTTTAATCTCGGCGCGTTGCCGCTTTGTGAAAATTGCCAATTGCCGATATCCGGTTGAAATCAGGATCGGCAACACCCGCTCGTAATGCCGGCCCACATTCGCCGGACGATGTGCATCCGACCCCATTGTGACCGATATCCCCTGCTGGTAACATTTTCGAAGGATTTCTATAGAAGGGTAAATGTCTCGGACGGGGTGATCGTATCCGCTGGTGTTGACTTCGATAGTTTTATCTTTTTCTTTAATGATCTGAAGGATATGATCACATTCTTTTTCAAAGGATCTTATGGGCTTTCGACCGAATTTTTTTATAAGGTCAAAATGACATATCACATCAAAATAATCATATTCCAGCATTTTTTGAAGTTGTTCGAAATAAAGCGCATAAACCTCATCGGTATCCATTTCGCCTTGACGCCACTGTGAACGGTGAGTGACAATATCCAAACCGTTCGGAAAATGCAACGAAGCGGCGATGACGTCGAATGCATAGGTTTCGAAGATATCCTGATAGACGTCGGTATGCTTTGGGTTAAAATCAACCTCGAGACCGGCCTTAACGCTGATCTTGCTTTTATAGTTTTGTTTCAACATCTGGACGGCATTATAATAATACGGAATCTCTTCCGGCGCCATGGAAAGGCCGGGTTCTTTTTCCCGGATGGTCAGATGATCCAGAAAACATATCTCCCGAAGTCCCAAATCGACGGCATTTTGGACATAGTGCTCCATACCGCCGACAGCATGGTTGCAAAACAGTGTATGGACATGGTAATCGATCATAAATCTTGGTTCAATTTTTGTGACTGAAGATTTCGTCTTAAGACACATATTGATCAGAATTAAATGACATGTTATGAATCAAAAAGCAAGAGCGTTTACCCTTTTCAATCGTAAAGCGGCGAGGTTGTGAAAAAAGCGTCAAAAACAATATTTTCATGTCAGGCTTGCGGATATCAAGCCCCAAAATGGATGGGCAGATGTCCGGATTGCGGTCAATGGCAAACTTTTGTGGAAGAAATTCAGACCGCCAAATCCGCCCAGGAAACGATACGGCATTTGGGTTCTTCACAAACAAAACCGGTCTCTATCCTTGATATTTCTCTCGATCATGAAGATCGTCTATTAACGGGCATCAAAGAATTTGATCGTGTTTTGGGCGGCGGTCTGGTTTCCGGTACACTGGTCCTGATCGGGGGAGACCCCGGCATCGGAAAATCGACCCTCATGCTGCAGGCGCTCTATGGTATTGCTGAAAATCATTCAAAAGTGTTGTATGTCTCCGGAGAAGAATCGATCCGACAGATGCGGATACGAAGCCAAAGGCTGTCTGCGGTATCTTCGGGCTTGATGGTTGTTTCGGAGAATGATATGGAATTAATCTTGTTGATGGCCGAATCCGTTCAGCCGAAGGTCATGGTCATTGATTCCATCCAGACGGTGTTCAGCCCGGAATTGACGTCAGCCCCCGGTAGCATTTCCCAAGTGCGGGAATCAACCATGAAACTCATGCTGATGGCCAAGAAGACCGGAACACCCGTATTCCTGGTGGGCCATGTGACCAAAGACGGGGCCATTGCAGGGCCGAGGCTTTTAGAGCACATGGTCGATACGGTGCTTTACTTTGAAGGCGATCAAAATCACGTTTTCAGGATTTTAAGAGCGGTAAAGAATCGATTTGGTTCGACCAATGAAATCGGTGTATTTGAAATGAATGAAAACGGACTCAATGAGGTGGACAACCCGTCGGCCGTATTTCTTTCAGAACGCCCCGTTAATGCTCCGGGTTCCATTGTCACAGCCAGTATGGAAGGTACAAGGCCGATTCTCGTTGAACTTCAGGCGCTTGCAAGCAGTTCGAGTTTTGGAAATCCGCGGAGAACGATTCTGGGAATTGATCACAACCGGGTGGCGCTGCTCGTCGCGGTAATGGAAAAAAAATTGGGCATGCATTTAATGGGACACGATATTTTCATCAATGTCGCCGGTGGCGTTAAGATCGACGAACCTGCCGTTGATATGGGAATCGTGGCTTCTGTTGCTTCGAGTTTTTTAGACCGTCCGGTTCAGCAAGGGACCATTATATTGGGTGAAATCGGATTGACCGGTGAAGTCCGAGCCATAGGCCATATCGAAACCCGGATTGCCGAAGCCAAAAAAATGGGCTTTAATCGATGTGTGTTGCCGCAAAGCAACCTGAAACGGACCGCCGGGATAAAAGGAATTAAACTGGTCGGCGTGAAAAATGTCACCGAAGCCATGGAAGAACTGTTTTAGTTCAGCATAGAAACCATAGCCCTGTGGGCCAGTCCATAGATAGATGGCTCTGCCTTGGAGTCTTGTGTCTAAAATCACAAATTCCAAGCACCAAATTTCAAATAAATCTCAAATTCAAATATCCAATGACCAAAACCTTTAAAAACGAGACATTGTTTGGATATTCGAATTTCGGCCATTGAGATTTGTTTGATATTTGGGATTTGATATTCTGAATTTCGATAAGTCAATGAGCATTCAGCAAAGCTAATCCCCTCTGGGGTTGGATTTTTAAAATGAAACCATCTGTAAAACAGATTAACCGCTGGCAAGATCATTACACGCGACAGGCAAAAAAGGAGCGATTTCCGGCACGATCTGTCTATAAGCTCCAAGAAATACAAAAAAAACATAATGTTATCAAAAAAGGAGAGGTTGTTCTGGACCTGGGATGCGCTCCCGGATCATGGCTGCTCTATGCAGCCGGCTTGACCGGGAACACGGGACGGGTGATCGGCATCGATCAGATCCCTGTCACCATAAACGTCCCTTCCCATGTGACGCTTTATATCGGAGACATTCTCCTGATGGGTGACGATTTTTTTAAGTCCCTTGGAAACGGTTTTAATGTCGTCGTCAGCGACATGGCACCGTCCACAACTGGAAATAAACGCGTGGACACTGCCCGATCTTTTGATCTTTGCTCCAGGGCGCTGTCCATTGCACAGATGACATTGACTGCCGGCGGATCGTTTGTCTGCAAGATTTTCCAGGGGGAAGATTTCAAGACCTTTGTCGACTCGGTTCGGCCGGTCTTTGAAAGCTGTAAGATTTTTAAGCCGAAAAGCAGCCGAAAAGCCAGCAAAGAAATTTATGTGATCGGATTACGAAAAAAATAGGAGGAAAAAATGTCAGGGCACAGCAAGTGGTCCAGCATTAAACACAAAAAAGGCATCACAGATGCCAGACGGGGTAAGATTTTTACAAAACTCATCAAAGAAATTACCGTGGCGGCCCGCATGGGCGGCGGGGATATCAATTCAAACCCAAGGCTGCGAGCCGCCGTCCAGGCAGCGAAAAGTGAAAATATGCCCAAAGAAAATATCGAACGGGCCGTCAAAAAGGGAACCGGAGAACTGGAAGGGGTTTTTTATGAAGAGAGCATATACGAAGGATATGGTCCCGGCGGTGCCGCAGTTTACATTGAATCGGTCACCGATAATAAAAACAGGGCCGTGGCCGATATCCGCCATATTTTAAACAAGGCCGGCGGGAACCTCGGTTCCAACGGGTGTGTGGCCTGGATCTTCGAAAAAAAAGGATATATCGTTGTTGAAGATCAATCCGTTGATGAGGATGCTTTAATGGAAGTTGCGATTGACGCCGGCGCCGAAGATGTCAGAGAAGATAACGGTAATTTCGAGATCATCACCTCCCCCAAGGATTTCGAGGCGGTAAAAACAGCCGTCGATAAGGCGTCAATCCCTTATATCGTCGCTGAAATCACCATGTTCCCCCAGTCCACCGTGAACCTTCAGGGTAAAGAAGCAGAGCAGATGCTTAATTTGATGGAAACCCTCGAAGACTGCGAGGACGTTCAGAAAGTTTACACCAATGCCGACATTCCGGAAGAAATGGTATAGTGATTCATTGAGCTATTTTGCGAGAGACAAATCGACCATCCTTTGAACCGATTGAAACGCCGGCCTGCGAATATGTTCGGGGACCTTGACTTCTCCTTCCATCAATTCCAGGCTTCTCGCAACATCTTCAAGGGAGATCTTTTTCATGTCTTTACATATCATTTTGCTTGAAGCCGGATAGAATTTTTTCCCGGGATTGGCTTTTTTTAAAGGATAAATCAGCCCGTTCTCCGTCCCGACGATAAACGAGGTGTTTTTGGATTCTCTGGCATACCGGATCATGCCGGAAGTGCTGCGGATCACATCTGCCAGATCTAAAACTTCCGGGCGGCACTCCGGATGGGCCATAAAGACTGCTTCCGGATGGGTCTTTCTGGCATTATGCACATCTTCGGGATTGAGCCCATTATGGATCGGGCAGTATCCGTCCCAGGTGTGAACTTTCTTTTTTGTCCGCGAGGCAGCATACAGCGCCAGATTCCGGTCAGGCGTCATGATTACCTCATCGGCATCCAGGCTGTTGACAACATTGACGGCGTTGGCCGATGTACAGCATATGGTGGAGAGCGCTTTAACCGCCGCCGTTGAATTGACATAGGTCACCACCGGCATCGAAGGAAGCTTGTCAATCATAACCTGAAGACCCTCCGGGTCAATCATATCCGCCATCGGACATCCGGCATCTTCTCGAGGCAGCAGCACGGTTTTGTCCGGAGACAATATTGAAGCGGTTTCCGCCATAAAATGAACCCCGCAAAAAACGATGACCTCCGCCTCGGTCTGGGCGGCCCGAATACTCAATTCCAAAGAATCACCACAAAGGTCCGCCAAATCCTGAATTTCCGGAGGCTGATAATTATGGGAGAGCATGACGGCGTTTCTTTTTTTCAGCAAACTTTTTATCTTTTCTTTCATTCTACTGTTCCTGTTTTCTCAAGAGCCTCCCTGTTCATCCAGATGCAGCACTTCCACACCCTGGGGGATCTTAAAATGAAACAATGAATCATCCATCTTTTGTTTAAATTGAATATTGCTAAAGACAAACCGCGTTTCATCACCGTATGAATTATACGTCCCAATCTTGACAACATCAAAGGTCGCCTTTGAAATCGTAAGAAGGATTTCGACAATATTGACTGTTTTTTCTCTGGGCAAAAGCTTTAGAACGACAAAACCTTCCGGGACCTTTTTTTCAAGACTTATTGTGAATTTTTGTCTTATCTCCTTCATATCGGAAAGGAAACTGAATCCTTTGCCGCCTTTAAAAAAAGAAGGGGCTTTTCCAATCATGACCTGGTTGTCATCAGGTCTAAAGACCCAAAGCGTGTTGCCGTCCGTAATGATCATTTGCCGTTCGGGTGTTTCATACTCCCATCTCATTTTTCCCGGACGCTTAAAAAAAGCGGTTCCCGATGCAGTATCCGTAATGTCCATGGCTTTTATTGTCGAGGTCTGGAAAAATTGTGCCGAAAATCCGGATACTGAATAACGCTTTTCAACGTGCGTCATAATCTCGTCCAGAGATAACGACAAATCATCCGGCATTGACGCTGTTTTGGCCGACAGTTGATACGCCGACACGATCTGTCCGGTAAAAAACAGAAAAAGAAGAAGCAACAAAATTCTATTAAATCGTATCAACAGATCTCCTCATCGAAAGTAAGTATCCGACCATAGAGGGGCCGGCTTTGAATTAACCCATGTAAGGGATGGTTTACTTATAGCCGAACAAGTTATAAGTGATCTAAAATGCCTAAAGGACCAGGATTTTATAATGGATTAAAATATAGCCCCCACTAGTCCATGACCCCGTATTTTTTAAGCTTTTTATGAAGGGTTTTTCGGGTAATGCCCAATCGTCTCGCGGCTTCGCTTTTATTGCCGGAAACAGATTCCAGCATATGCAGTATCGCCGTTTTTTCCACCGCTTCAAGGGGCAGGTTATGGTCTACATAAGATAATGTTTCAGAAGGCTTCTGCATCGCCGTCTGTATCATGGCAAAATCCTGATCGTCAAGATATTCCGTTCGGGCCAGGACAACCCCTCTTTCGACGGCATTTATCAATTCCCGCACATTTCCGGGCCAGTCATAACGAATCAGCCGGTCCATAGCACCGGGTGTGAACCCTTTTATCTCCTTATTATTTTTGGCGGCAAATATATCCAGAAAGTGGCGGGCAAGCAACGGAATATCTTCTCTTCTCTCCCTGAGCGGCGGAATTTCCAGACGGACCACGTTTAAGCGATAATACAAGTCTTCGCGGAAAGCGCCTTCATTTTTCAGATCATCCAAATCTTTGTTGGTGGCGGCAATCACCCGGACATCCACGGGTATGACTTTTCCACCGCCGACACGGGTCACTTCCCTTTCCTGCAATACACGCAACAGTTTTGCCTGCATGGAAAGCGGCATCTCGCTCACTTCGTCAAGGAAAAGACTCCCCTTATTCGCCTGAAAAAAACGCCCCTCCGTTCTTCGATCAGCACCCGTGAACGATCCTTTCTCGTGCCCAAAAAGTTCCGATTCCAGAAGCGTTTCGGTGATTGCGGCACAATTAATCTTCACCAGGGGGCCGTCTTTCCGCGGGCTGTTAAAATGAATCACCCCGGCAATCAATTCTTTGCCGGTTCCGGATTCGCCGGTAATCATTACGGTGGCTTCGGACGTCGCCACATGGGATACTGTTTCCAGAAGATTTAACATGGCCCGGCTGCGACCGATAATGTTTTGCATATCAAAATGCTTGCCGAGATTCTCCTTGAGAATACGGTTCTCCTCTTTCAGGCGAACATGCTCCATCGCCCTTTCGAGGGTTAACCGCAACTTGTCGAAATCAAGAGGTTTGGTGAGATAATCATAAGCGCCTTTTTTCAAGGCTTCAACCGCCGTTTCCACGGAAGAGTACGCCGTCATGATGGTTATCGGAATAGCGGGATTAAACGCTTTTATTTGCTCCAGTGCTTCAAGCCCCGAAACTTTCAACATTCTGACATCCATCAAGATCATATCAAAGGGGCGTTCCCGGACCTTCTCGATGGCAATCGAACCGTCTTCCGCCTCCGAGACATCATATCCCCAACCCCCGACAAGGGTTTTCAACATGGTGCGATGGGTATCGTCGTCATCAACGACCAAGACCGTCTTTTTTGGTGTCATTTCTTTAGTTTCGTTTGGATCGTTAAGTTGGTTTTATTGGTTTTGCTGTGAACTGTCAGCTGTTTTGTCTTCAACCTCCAGCGGCGAAGTCCTGTCTTTTCAAC
>JBAUWG010000206.1:0-15559 GCA_049583675.1 Desulfobacterales bacterium
AATAAAGCCGCTTTCGAATCTTTCAGATCATTGGTTTGTTTGAGGTCATTGTCCAATTTCGTACGCCATTGCCGCTGATCGGGTTCTTTAAGCAATATATCAAGGGGAATCTCTTCCCCTTTGCCCAATTTTATTTCACGTCCTTTTTTTCGGATCGTTAGGTTGCCGATACCTTGGATATCGATTTGTTGGGTTTGAAGATCGATGATGCAGGCGGTGTGCTCGTCAATGCCCAATATCATCGCGTCATCCGGCAACAGGGTCTCAAGTTTCTGAAAACGGGATTCACCCATAAAGCAAAACCGGGTATCATGGGTGCCGCCCTCGGCATTGTTCCAGTGAGGAACAACCACAAGATTCAGCCCGAATCGGGATAGAATGTCGAGGCCGTCGATCCAATGTATATCAAGACCGACCTTATATATTTCGTATACGGGAAGTGTGAGTCGACCAATGGTAAGGGCGGCCGCACTTGCGGCCACAAGACATCCGCCGGATTGAATATTTTTAACGAGAATATCAGGAATCGGCGTTTTTTGAAGATGGCGAACTGTGTAAGTGGGACTACCCGGCCCCACAAGAACAAAATCTGCATTTCGTAGCATATGAAATGCTGTTTCTGCTTCGAATGCACTGGTATTTTCAGAAGATTTATAGGATGCGACATAGAGCTGCTTTTGAACGTGAGTACGAAAGTATTCAACCGCTTTTCTTGAAATCTCATCGACGTTGAGTTGGAAACCCGCAGGTGTATCCAAAAAAACCGCATCTGGGGAATCCGGAAATCGAGCGAGCATATTTTTATGAACCTCCACCATTGTTGCGGTGAGTTCTCCGGAACCCATCAGAACGATCGTACCCTTTTTCGGAGACATCATAAAAAGCCTTATCAATACTGAAATGTTTGCCCGCTCTTATAGGATACAACGGCCGTTTTTAGGTATAATGTAATCTCACCCTTGCCGTACACCGTCCAGCGATGACGGCCGGCTTGATTCATCATTCCCGTCTGCTCGTCGATGCCAATGCATTGGATGTGGGAAATTTTGTCGAAATACAACGAATGCCATGGACGCCCCAGTGTGTCATGATGGGGAACCAAGATAACGTTTTTTTGAATCCCAAAACCCTTCTTTATCTCTTTCACCGCAGGGTCAAAATACCACTCGCATAAAACCATTGCGCCGGCACTGCTCCCGGCAAGTATGGCGCCTTTTTGATACGCGCGTAAAAGTGCATCCAGGCATCGGGTTGATTCCAGAGTATGCGCCAGATAGCCGGGAAACCCCCCAAGAATATAAATCAGGTTTGCCTGATCCAATTCAGCCGAAATTTTGGGATCATCGGCGGATTTTTTATCGATAATCGGCAGCGAGGCGACGTTTCTTGCGCCCAGGGTTCGAAACCATTTCAGTGCAATATTGCCGGCATTTTGACTATTGTGGTCGGGTGCTGCAGCCGTCGGTATAATAACAATTTTAGCGCTTTTTCCTCCGGCCAGCGCCAATGCTTTTCTGTCCGGCTCTTCCATTTTACCCTGAAATTCGCTTCCGCCTTCGAGCAGTAAAGTTCCCATCTTTTGAGGATCTCCGTTAAAGGGCATTGCGATTTACCGGTTCGCTTTTTTAATACCCAGCTGATCCAGGGCAATAATCCATTTACAGATATTGGCCGATCCTTCCACCATGGTATAGGTCGGCGTGTCCCGATAAAAGCGGGCCACCGGATATTCGGCGGAATAGCCGTACGCCCCTAATATGCGCATGGCAAAGCCGGCGCATTTGGTAGCGACTTCACCGGCCAAATATTTGGCCTGTGCCACATCGAGGCCGTTGTTCAGATTTCCCTGATCCTTTGCCCAAGCCGCCTTGTAGACCAGAAGCCGGGCCGCTTCAATTTCAGTGGCCATCTGGGCGATCATATCCTGGTTCATTTGAAACTCGCCGATGGGTTTTCCGAACTGTTTGCGTTCATTGCAATATTTTAGCGATATCTCCAGGCAGGCCCTGGCAACACCCACTGCTCCTGCAGCCGCTGAAAGCCGGGTCTGGTTGAGAGATCCGAATAGAATCTTTGCACCGTCTCCGGGTTCTCCAATGATATTTTCCTTGGGAACCTTTGTGTCGGTTAAAAATATTTCACCCGTTGGAGAGGAGTGGGAGCCCATTTTTTCCAACGCCGATGTTATTACGCCGTTAAAGTTCTTGAGTTCCACGACAAAGGCTGAAAGGCCTCTGGACCCTTTTTCCGGATTCGTATAGGCATAATAGACGATCACATCCGCAATATCTGCATTGGAAATCCAGGTTTTGGATCCGTTTAGACACCAGTGGTCGCCTTTGTCTTGGGCACTGGATGTCATGGCCATGACGTCGGAACCGGCGTTGGGTTCTGTTATGGCAAATCCGCCCAGGTATTCAGCCTTGACCAGCTTGGGGACGTATTTTTGCTTTAAGGGTTCGCTGCCGTATTTATAAATGGTAAATGCGCTCCCCAGACACTGCATGTTGACCTGGACCCGGAGAGAACTTGATGCTTTTGCGATCTCTTCGGTGACGATCATGGCGGCCAGCCACCCCATGTCCTCACCGCCGTATTTTTCAGGAATCACCGTTCCGAAAAAGCCGAGTTCTCCCATGGGCTTTATGGCCTCCTCATATGGGAAGTAATGGGCTTGGTCCCACTGATCGGCGAAAGGGGCAATTTTTTTAGATGCAAATTCAGACACCGCCTTTTTCAGCATTTGAAGTTCTTTAGATAATCCAAAATCCATAAAACGTCCTCCCAATTAGAAGTTGTCTCAAAAACCATCTAAGTACCCAAACCATTATTCCCGATTAGGAGTGGAGGTACTGATAAAACCGAGGTAAGACATACCGAATATCGCAGAAAGGATGGATCCGGTCAGTATCGCAATTCTGGCATCATCGATAATATGAGGGTTGGTAAATGAAAGTTCTGAAAGAAACAAAGACATGGTGAAGCCGATTCCGCCAAGCATAGCGCCCCCCAAAATGTGCGACCACCTGACTTCTTGGGGCAAGGAAGCAATTCCGGTTTTGACCGATAAATAGGAAAATAGCAGAATTCCTATGGGCTTTCCGACAACCAGACCAAAGACAATCCCGAGAATTACCGGATTTGAGATCACCTCAGAAAAAACCATACCTCGAAAAATTAAACCGGTGTTCGCCATGGCAAAAATAGGCAGGATAAAAAATGCCACCCATGGATGTAGTGCATGCAGAAGGCGCTGCAGCGGCGTTTCCACATCATGGCAGGCCATCTCCAGATCATGAACGGCGTTTAAATGCTCCTCGTTGAGAAGAATGGAAAATCCGCAGCTCTGTTCTTCACATTCAAACCGTTCAATGGTGTTCTCAACATTTTTCAAGAAGCGATCGGTATCATATTTGCCCCTGGCCGGGACAAACAGCGATACAATAACACCGGCGACGGTCGGGTGGACGCCCGATCCTAATACAAAAAACCAAATGGCAAACCCCAGCAGCGCATAGACTATTGCCCATCGAATCCAGAAAAAATTAGCGACGGCAAGGCAAAGAATCAGAAAAAGGCAGATAAAGAGGTAAGACCAGACAATGGTCTTGGTATAAAAGACGGCGATAATAACGACGGCGCCCAGATCATCGGCGATGGCAAAAGCGGCCAGAAAAATTTTCAGACCCACGGGAAGTCTGCGGCTGAATACGGCAATCGCTCCCAAAGCAAATGCAATATCGGTGGCGACGGGTATTCCCCATCCATGTAGGTATCCTGAGTTGTAATTCAATGCCGTGTAGATAAGACCCGGAACAATCATCCCTCCCGCTGCGGCAATCACCGGCAGCAGGGCCTTTTTGGGAGCCGCAAGTTCACCTACGAGAAATTCGCGTTTGATTTCAAGACCCACTATAAAAAAGAACAAAGACATAAGTCCGTCATTTATCCAGTGGAGAAGTGTGCTCTTGAGATGAAACTGTCCGAAAGTAAAGGAAATCTCGGTGTGAATAAAGCTGTGATAGGTTTCTCCGATATCCGAATTCGACCAAATCAGGGCGATGATGGTTGCGACAATGAGCAGTATACTGCTGGCAGCTTCTTTTTGAGCGAATCGCTGGAAGGGTTTAATAATCTGATCAGCAACCAGTTCGCGGGCGGATGTCACGGTATTATTATGGCTTAATGGCATCATTCCTTTTTCTTGGGTGGAATAATATGGCTTAAATGGCGATTATCCGATTTTGTGTTTCACATTATCGCATATCAGATCTGCAGCCTTTTCCACCGATGTTTTTCCCATATCGATGATGAGATCATACAAATGTGCGGCATTCCAGTCCTCATTGAAGTAATGTTTGATATACGCCTTTAAATCTCCTTCTTCTCTGTCAATAAATGCCTTTGCTGTTTTTGGGTTCAAGTTTTCGGATTGCATCACCGCTTTAATTTTTAAATCCATGTCTTTAATCAACCGGACGTGAAGTGTTTCCGGCTTTCCTTTTAAAAGACACTGACCTCCCCATCCCAGAATGATGACGTCGCCTGCTTCGTAAACATTTTGAACCAGTTTTTGGGTGACTTCATAGTAGTTATGATCATCAAGGCAACCATGCTCGCGATCCACCACTTTCTGGACGATAGAACACGTATACCGATCGACGAAGCGAAGAATTCGTGACTGGGATGTTTGACGAAACATGGCCGCTTCGTTTTCAGAAATATGGAGTTCCTTAGCAATATCAGCGACTAAATTTTCACCGATGTATTCATATCCGAGTTTATCCGCTGCCAGAGATGCTACCTTTTCGCTTTCAGTCCCAAATTCCTTGCTAATGGTAATGACTGCCATGAACCCTCCTTTTTCCGATCACTGCGTTATGCCGATGCATTTCATAAAGTTAGTCGATTTGAGTCCCGCCGCCGTATCAAAATCGGTTTCGAAGCGGTTTAATCATAAGCAAGCATTCAAGATTACACCGGCTCTACTCCGGCGATTTCGGGCACCGCCTTTTTAAGATACCGCTCAATGCCCTGCTTGATGGTCATCTGGGACATGGGACAGCCGGCGCAAGCCCCTTTTAACCTGACCTTAACGATGTTGTTTTCCACCGCAACCAGTTCCACATCTCCGCCGTCTGCCTGGAGAGCCGGTCTGATGTCGTTTAATGCTTTTTCAATTTTTTCTTTCATTGGTTTTATGCTCCTTATCATATCCCTTCATATATGTTTTTCGAGAACCGGCCGGATATCCCCGGGTGTCAATTGAACCGGAACCCTTCCTGCCAGAAGTCTCTCTTCGTAGGTGGGCTTTTGAACCTGGTAAAAGATGCCGATAGGAATCCGCTCTCCCTCTCCATAGGTCCATTCCCGGGCCTTGACAAAGGCCTGGTTTCTGTCGGATGCGTCATGATCCTGTTCGGTGAACTCGTACACCCTTTCGTTGTAATAATCATAAGTATTAAAAAAGGTGAAACAAGGCTGAAGTACATCGATAAAGGAAAATCCTTTATGGTTGATCGCGGTTTTAATCAGAGACTGCAAATGTGTCATGTTTTTCGTATATCCCCTGGCGACGAAAGTGGCGCCGGCGGAAATCATGAGTTCGACAGGGTTCAACGGGTCTTCAGGACTGCCTTTCGGGGTTGAGCGGCCTTTGAACCCGGGCGGGCTGGTGGGGGTAAACTGCCCCGTGGTAAGCCCGTAAATTCTGTTGTTGTGGACGATAAATGTCATGTCGATGTTTCGTTTGGCGCTGAAAATAAGATGCTCTATGCCTTCACCATATGCATCTCCGTCTCCGGCATAACCGATCACCGTCAAATCCGGATTGGCCAACTTGATTCCGGTCATAGGCGGCGGAACACGTCCATGAATCGAATAGAAACTGTTCACATTAATGTAGTCCACTATTTTGGCATGACATCCGATTCCCGAGACAATCGCCACTTTATTGAGATCGAGTCCGTCATCTTCAAGATCTGTCAATGCTTTTTTGACAGATGCCAAAATGCCGAAGTTGCCGCAACCCGGACACCAGGTATTTTGAGCATAAGTGCCCAGTTCTTTTGGGGTTGTCATGAGAGCACCTCCTTTACGTTGCCGAGTAAATCATCTACGGTAAAAGGACGGCCGTCGAAACGTAAAATCATATCGTCAATGCAAAAACCTTGACCGGCAACAAGCTTTGCCAGTTGTCCGGTGGCATTCACTTCCACATCGATGATCTTTTCCACACCGGCCAGGGCATTTTTTAAAGATTCCATTGGCAGCGGTTCCAGTACCAGCGGCTGCACCACTTTAAGATTCAGGGCTTTGGCGACTTCTATGCATGCCCCTTTGGTAGAACCCCAGCACAAAAGTGCGGTTTTTGATTCCGGATTCCCGTATATGTTCACGGTCTCATATTTCCCAAGCTCATCCGCCAAGGCCTTACTTTTACGCAAACGTTTTTTTTGCATTTGGACAATTTGTTCAGGTTCTTCGGTGGTGATGCCGTTTTCATCGTGCTCGTAGGAAGTGACTTTTACGATGGCTTTTGGATTTCCTGGGAATGCCATCGGGGAAATGCCGTTTTCAGTATCCTGGTATCTTTTGTATTCTCCTTGGCCGTTCCACAGGGATGCATTTTCCGGTTTGACCTTGCTCAAATCGGGCTCGAAACTGAATATACTTTCACTCACATGTTTATCGGAAAGCACAAAAGTCGGGATCTGAAATTTCCAAGCCAGATTCATGGCCAACCCGGCCGTATAAAATGCTTCTTCGGCATCGCCGGGTGCCAATACGACTCTTAAAAATTCTCCATGCCCGGCATGGATCACAAAATTAAGGTCGGCTTGCATGGTATAGGTCGGAACGCCGGTACTCGGGCCGGCTCTCTGGCATTCCGCAATGACCATGGGGATTTCACTCTGGCCGGCCAGACTCAGCGCTTCGGTCATCAAGGCAAATCCCCCGCCGGAAGTACCGACCATGGTTCTTGCACCGGCATAGGCGCATCCCAGGGCCATGAGCGCCACGCCGATTTCGCTTTCGGGATGTACCGTGACCACCCCCAGTTCGTCTTCGTGATCCGCCAGATAATGCAGGATGGCTGATGCAGGCGTCATAGGGTATGCAATGTACATGTTCAGACCGGCTTTGACGGCGCCGAGGGCAATGGCTTCATTGCCGGTGACCAGTGGGAGGGGCTTTTGGTCCAGCTTCGGCACAGGCTTTAAAGGGGTTCCAATCCGGTCGTAAGCATTCCGGGCGATCTTGAGATTCAGATCGATTTCTTTGCCGATGGAACTTTTGATATCTCTTTCCAGGACAGTCCATTCAAGATTCAATATGCCGGCCAGCGCACCGATGGCCGCCGTGTTCCTCATAATCGGCTTTCCGCCCAACTCTTTGACAATATCCATGAAATCGATCCCCAAACCTTGGGTATCCGCTTTCTTTGAATCATAGAGTACGATGCCATCCGCATTGAGTCGATGCTTATGATTTTCCACGGTATTCTGGTCTAAAGCGATAATGATATCAACGGTGTTTTTATGGGCGCCAATACGTTTTGCAGAGGCCCTGACAATGGAAAAATTGTGACCGCCGCGGATCAGGGACGGATAATCATCGTAGAAAAAAATCCGGTATCCGATACGGTTCAATAGACTGGCAATGACATGTCCGGCTTGCCGGGTGCCGTCACCTGCTTTTCCGCCAATGAGAATCGATATCTCTTCCATGGCTTACCTCCTGGGATTGAATGGGTGATTATTTATAAATCAAAGCCCTTATTCAGTAATATAACCCTGCGCTGCGGCATGTCAAATCGAATGTTTTCGCAGGATAAAGAGTGTTGTTTTCTTCTTTTAATCCACCTTGAAAAAAGCTTTGCTGTTAGCGTTGCAGACCGGACAGGTCTCCGGCGCTTCATCTTCGCAGGTATAGCCACACACGCTGCAGACATAATAGCTATCCACCACCTCGGGATGATCAAGGCTGTCCAAGGCCTTCTGGTAAAGATCGGCATGAATTTTCTCGACTTCATTAGCATAGGTGAAACTTCTCTCGGCGGCTTTGTTGCTCTCTGATTGCGCGGTGTCGATCATCGCCGGATACATGCTTTTAAATTCATGAGTTTCACCGGCAATGGCCTCTTTGAGATTTTCTGCGGTTGATTTTATTCCCTTGAGAACTCTCAGGTGAGCATGGGCGTGCACCGTTTCAGCTTCAGCCGCTGCCCTGAAAAGTTTGGCGACCTGCGGATAGCCTTCCTGATCGGCCTTTTTTGCAAAGGCAAGATATTTCCGGTTGGCCTGTGATTCCCCGGCAAAGGCTTCCTGCAGATTTTTTGTGGTCTGACTCATGATTCTCCTCCTTTTTTATTCAATTTTTATTCAAGTAAATCTTCCACGGCGGGTTTATGGCTGTCGTCAATGCAGCAAACAGCGGTTAAAATAGATCAAATGATCGACATCCCCATCAGGGGCCAGAGCGTATAAACGGCAAACCCCACCACCATTATCAACATGGCACTGGCCAATAACCCATAGAGAAAAAACTCTCCGGCGGTGAACTGTTTTGATTCATAGGCGATGGCATTGGGCGCTGCGCCTACCAGCAGAAAAAACGGCATGCCCGCCACAGCCAGCGATGCATAAAGTATGACATCCGGTGCTATGCCAAAATACGATGCCAACACCAAGGCAACCGGCAGAGAGATCGCAACAGCTGCCACGTTCATGATTAAGTTGGTCATGATCATCACGAAAAATGCAATGCTCATGATAAAAAAGAAACTGCCGGCGTTATGAAACATCATCAGCCATTTGACGGCGAGCCATTTGGCCGCGCCGGTTTCCCACAGGCAAAAGCCCAAACTCATGGCGCCTGCAAAAAGCAGAATGATATTCCAGGGGATTTCTTCAAGGTCATTGATATCCAGAATGCCGGTGACAAAAAAGATGATGGTTGATGTTAAAATGACGGCGGTTTTATCAAGGATTTGAAACGCCGGGACAAAAGATCGCAAAGACAGCGCTAAAATACAGCCGAATACGATTGCCATGGCAGTGATTTCTTTTCTTGTAAGTGGCCCGAGCTCCTTATGGAGCCGGACAGCCTTTGCTCTGAGCCCGGGTATGACCTTTTTTTCGGGTTTAAAGAAAATCATGAAAAATCCCCACAATAAGAAAACCATCAGCCATCCTATGGGGAACATGTAATAGCTCAATCGAAAAAAATCGATATCTCTTCCCACAATATTCTTAAAAAAACCGATGGCCACCGCACCGCGGGCAGCCCCCAAAAGTGTAACGATGCTTCCGGCGCCGGCCACGTAGGCCATGCCCATAAACAATCCTTTCCCGAATCGGGTCTGTTCGTCCGGCTTGCCGTAAAGTTCGTATATTGATAGAAGAAGCGGATAGACGGTTGCCGCCACAGCGGTATGAGCCATGATATGCGTGAGCGCGGCGATCAATACAAAACATCCAAGATATATCATGCTGGTTTTTTCACCGATGATCACCAGCATTTTATAGGCCATTCGCTTGGTAAGTCCTGTTTTGGTAAAGACGATACCAATGACAATGGAGGCAAAGATAAACATGACCGAGGGATCCATAAAATCTGCAAACGTCGCTTTTACCGGGCGAATGAGAAAAAAAACTTGAATCACGCCGATGGCAAGGCTCGTAACCCCCACCGGCACGACTTCGAAGATCCACCATGTCGTGGCAAGGAGTGCCAGTGCCAGGGCGCCTTTCCCTGCCCGGCTCAACAAAAAATGCTCGCCGAGGCGATCCACCGCGTCCGGCCATGGCGGCGCATAATATATCAGTGCAAAGAGCAATACGCCGCCGGCTAGAAACATCAATTTCTTTGGGCTAACACTCGTGTCGGTAATCGAAGATTCAAAATTATCGGCCATGAAATGATTGAATAACGGTGATTCTTATATATGTTGATAACGGTGAGTGGTCTTGACAATGTTGAGTTTAAAACCCGAAAATTGCACGATTTGGGGGTTTTCATATGAAAGATTTAGAGAAAAACAGATTCGGTCCAGATGGTCAAAGGCCGCAAACGTTGAGCGTTTGCAATACTTCTTTGAACATATCTGTCTGTCTCAGTATCCCGACAATTTTTTTGTTCCGGGTTACCAGTAAGGATTGATGGTGCTCCAGAGCCAACTGATGTATGGCTTCGCTCAGGGGAGCATCTTCTGAAACATGCTCCCCGCGCGCTGGAACGCTGATCAGCATTTTGATCTTCAACCGGCCTGCACCTTTGCAGATATCCATCAAAGGTTTGTCCCAGAATCTGCATTGATTGAGCATCGGTTGCAAATACTTGGAACTGACGCCAAATCTGGACAGGGATTTATAATCGCCGGTCTGTGTTCCTTTGGGCTCCAATACTCTGAGCACATCCAGTTGGCTTACTTTTCCGACAATCTCACCATGTTCATCGGATATAAGAAGTATTCTGTGACAATGAATCCCCTGCTCATAGGCGTTTTGAGCCTCACCAAGGGCAAGCGCGGCGTCATACAGATTGGCTTCGCTTGAAATGGTTTCATATTCGGAAATCGGAATCATTAAATCTTTGACGATTTTGTCTTTCATGTGGCTTTTTTAAGCAGAATTCCTTTTTGTTTTTCAATTAGACTGCTTTATACAACCGCCAACGATTTCATTGTTAAGTAAAACTCAGGCCCAGTATGGATGGATAAGGTCTTCAAATATGGCCAAAGCCGCTTCAGCGCCATGTCCTGCTGCGGTGACAATTTGCTTGTATCCGCCAGAGACATCGCCGGCTGCATAGATCCCCGGAACATTTGTTCTATAGTTATCGTGCTTGATGTACCCTTCATCCGTCAGTTCGAGTCCGATTTTTTTTGCCAGATCAACGGCAGGATCATAACCGATGGCAATAAATACGGCATTGACGCTGCGGGTGTAAGATTCTTGGGTTTTATTATTGTAAAGCAAAACTTCTTCGACCCGGTGCTTCCCTCTGATTTCTTTGATAATGGTATCAAAGAGAATCGGAATATTGTTTTGTATTAGATTTTTCACCAGAAAATCCTGGGATTTCAGCGTGTCTCTTCTGTGAACAATCGTGACATCCACACCGGTGTGATACAGGTGGAGAGCTTCCGTGGCAGCGCTGTTTCCGCCGCCCACAACAATTGCTTTTTTCCCTTTAAAGAACGGACCGTCACAGGTCGCGCAATAACTGACGCCATGGCCGGCCAATCGGGATTCGCCTGGAACCTTAAGGTTTCTATACGTGGCTCCGGTTGTCATCAGCACGGATTTGGTATTGAATTTTCGCCGGTTGGTCTGCACCCGGATAGGATTGCCGGGTGTAATTTCAGAAGCCGCTTCTCCCGGGAAAATCTGAACATATTCCAGCGCATGGGTCACCAGAATATCCACAAGCGTCTTTCCGCCGATCTGTTTGAGTCCCGGATAATTTTCAACAATGGGGGTCGTGGCCACTTGACCTCCGAGAACCCCTTTTTCCAGGACCACTGTATTAAGGCCGCTTCGTGCCGCGTAAATTCCGGCTGTCAGACCGGCCGGGCCGCCCCCTATAATCACAAGGTCCGCGTCCACCTCCGCTGCATCGACTTCAGGGATAAAAACCGTCTGCTGTTCCATTTTTTCCAGAGAAAGCATGAACAGTTCCTCGTTCTGGGCGCCCTGGGCGATCAATATGTCGTTTGCAAAGGTCTGTGGGACGGATTGAGCTGAATATTGATTGGCAAGCTCGGGGTTGGCCTGAATATCGATGATTTCCAGAGCAATCAAATCGGGCTTTTCAACAGCCGCCTTTAACGTGTTGAGGGCCTGCTGGGGGCAATATGGACAGCTCGGGCTGACAAACACCTTGATTCCCCTTGGGGTATCTATTCTTTTGATGACCTGTCGGGACTGTTCGCTGAGATGGCTCTCCTGAAGCCCAATGAGAATGAGGGCTTCCAGAAAAATACGACCTTCTTCACCCAGGGGCGCGCCCAGCCACCGGATGTTGTAATGGTCGGGGTCGAAAATCAGCGTCGGTGAGGATTCAACGTTCCATTTTTGAGCGGATTTATGATTTAAATTAAATTCACGAATCACCACTTTATCGGTGAGCTGCCGAAAAAAGCGAATGGCCTGTCGAGCGGCATCGCTGAAAACCTCATTCTGGCCCGGCTGAGTGTACAAAAAAATCGGGATTTCCCTTTTAATCGATCCCAAGATTCTAGTAATCTCTTGCTGGGCTTCCAGCATTTGCGTTTCTTCCTGTGGCTCCATCGTTTAATATCCTTTTCCTATAAAATCGGTCTTTCGAGGTAAGTTGTCCGACTCAATATCCTGCCGCAACAACCGCAGCAATCATGAGTATGTCGATGATTAAAACTGCCGAAACTTCTTAAATTAATCATCAGCAAAACATTGTCAACGACATTTGCCCGATATTATAGCCGTTCATGTTGACCCTGCCGCTGCGAATCATTTTGGATGAAACAAAGGGCATTATCGCGCTTGAATCGGTACAAAGGCACACTCTGCAGGACCGCAGTAATCCCCGATATACTGGGAACTGGGCCGGTAAAGAACCGGTTTGGAGCCTGCACCGCCGAACTGTTCCTCTAGGACATGAGCAGCCCATCCGGAAATTCTGGCGATGGCAAATAAGGGCGTAAATAAATCGACCGGGAACCCCATGTAATAGTACAAAGATGCGCTGTAAAAATCGACGTTCACAAAAATATCCGTTCCCTTTCTTTGTTTGAAAGCTTCTTTTCCTTTTTTTTCAAGAACCTTGGACATTTCATACCATTTGAGGTTTCCGGTGCGCTCGCCCATTTTTTTGCACATCGGGGCGAGAATATGGGCCCTGGGGTCATCAGTTTTGTAAACCGCATGGCCCAGACCCATGATTTTTCCGCCGGAATCGAGCAAGTGGTTGACATATGATTCAACCTTGTCGACGGTGCCGATTTCAAGAAGCATTTCCATAACACGGGCGTTTGCACCGCCATGTAATTCGCCGGATAACGATCCCACGGCAGCGGCGACGGCCGAATACATGTGGGCTCTTGTGGACGCCACTTGTCTGGCAGAAAATGTTGATGCATTAAATGAATGTTCTGCATGAAGAACCAGGCAGGTGTCCAAAAAGCTGGAAAGCTCTTCGTCCGGGATCGTTCCGTTCAGCATATAAAGAAAATTGGCGGCATGGCCCAGATCCGGATTCGGATCAACCGGTTCATTGTTGTTTCGGATGCGGTTCCAGGCAGCGACGATGGTTGGGAATTTTGCAACGAGCTTTATCCCCATGCGAAGCGTTGCTTCCCGGGAATGTTCCCGGGTGTCTGGATCGTGGTGGGCCAGAAGGGCAACCGCTGCCTGAAGGATATCCATGGGAAGGGCGTCTTTGGGCCGTGTTTTAAGGGCGGCAATCACCTCGGGCGGAATCGAACGTTGCGAGACAAGTTGTTTTTTGAAGTTTTCAAGCGCTTCTTTCTTGGGCAGTTGTTCATAGAAAAGCAGATAGACAACCTCTTCAAAGGAAACCTTTCCGGCCAGATCCGGAACAAAATACCCCCTGTAAACGAGTTTGCCGGCAATACCATCAACAAGGCTGATCCGGGTTGTGGCGACCTTAAAACCGCGGAGGCCCGTATTTAAAATAGGTTGACAAACTTCCATAATTCACCTCCGTTAGTGCTTTTTAGTTAGTGTCCATCCATAAATGGTCTTTTTGCCCGATCTCGGCGTTATGCTCAAAAAATAATCCTCGGAATTCAACTATATGCCTGTGGTTATTTTTTTCGCATGCCTTGATCTCGAACAAAAATCCTCATTTATGGATGGACTCTGGTTAAATTTATCATATAAAGATCTAGAATACCATTATCAAATTTCATGCCAGTTTTTGGGTCATGATTACAATACTGATCACAAAAGACTTTTTACGAGTTTCTCAAACCTGAATGGTTGAATAATCCATAAGGTTGAATTGTTCATCGGATTTCCCAAGATCGTCAGGATTTCGGAAATTCAACACATCTTGGTGATTATAAAACGTCTCATGACTGTTGGCTGATACACATATGTATCAACAATAACACGGATCGCCCATTGATTTTAATACAGCCGGACAGACAGACAGTCGAATTTGTCGACGGTTTAATTTTAACTAAAAGGGACTTCAGGGGAGTAGATGATTCTATTTTTTATATGGTGACGTTTGATTTTGTAAGCAATATCCGGAAACGTTACGCCCATTCAGGCGCAGAATATTCGGTTCGATGTCGAAAATATCGGTCGCATGCCGGAGAATTCGTCATTCAGTTTGCTTCAGCGCTTCTTTTTCTGAACATATAGGGCAAAGACCAGTAAATTCAAGGTTATGCCCGATAATTTCAAAAACAGTCGCTCCATAAAGTTCATTTTCGAGTTGGTTCAACGGCGCGATGGGGGCATCGTCCACCCGGTCGCAGCGCACGCATCGGATGTGATAATGCCTATTCGTATCCCAGTCATAGCGTTTCAAAGCACCGCTAAGTTCCAATTTTTGGATTTCTCCCATGCTAACGAGGACTTCAAGATTTCGATAAACGGTGCCGAGACTGATCCTGGGCATACGCCGGCGTACCATTTGATAAATTTCATCTGCGCTAGGATGTTTCTTCTGCTTCTGCAGCTCTTCAAGAATGATCTTGCGCTGCCGGGTCATTCTGTTGTTCTTGGGTTGGAGCAAATTGTTACCCCTGGTACACTAAATTATCTCAATAGTTCTATTCATATTTTTAAGGAAAATAACACATCGTGTCAAGTGTGAAACCAATTTATCTTTACATATCATATTATTAAAATTTTTTAAATACCCGCATCCCTTATGGTATTACCGTGAAAGAAATTTTTTGATTTGCAACGCCAATGGCTTCTCGGCGACAATAGAATATTATATTGATATGGTGATTTACCGGCTTTTTATAATAAGGTATGAATTTATGATTGATATTTCGTTGTTATATTGCTTTTATTGGCCCCATGCAGCGTCAGGCCTTTGGCTCGGGAAGTTTCGCTGCGCTCCAATCTCAAAATGGCGGGACGGGGAGAGCACTCGCTTCTGCCGGCTCAACAGGGCAAGCTGTGCAGAGCAGCGAAATTGCGCAATATCCCGGATAAACCTGCTGGAGGATATTTTGTATGAACGAAAAACCAACCTATGAAGAATTGGAACAAAAAATAAAAGCGCTCGAAAAAGAGTATGTTGTTCGCAAAAATACTGAAGCGGCATTACGCGAAAGCAAAGAAAAATACAGGTTGTTGGTTAAAAATTTGCCCAGTATCGTTTATAAAGGATACAAGGACTGGTCTGTTGAGTTTTTTGACGAAAAAATTGAACGATTGACCGGCTATGGTGTTGATAAATTTAAATCCAAACAAATCACTATATTAGATTTAATTGTCCGTGAGGATTTTGCGTCTGCAAAAGAAAGCTTTATCCGCGCGCTGAAAGCGGACAAATCCTATGTCAGAGAATTCAGGATTCGGTCTAGAAC